>CACEJN010000014.1 GCA_902559935.1 uncultured Pelagibacteraceae bacterium
CATTGTTAATGCCTCACTTTGATCATGTGTTACATATACAACTGTTACACCAATACTTTCATGAATATGTTTGATTTCATATTGCATGCTTTCTCTTAAATTTTTATCTAATGCTCCAAGAGGTTCATCCATCAATACGACTGCAGGGTCAAATACTAAGGCTCTCGCAACTGCAACCCTTTGTTGCTGACCACCTGAAAGTTGAGCTGGCATTCTAGTTTCAAATCCATTTAATGAAACCATAGATAATGCTTTATCAACCTTTTTATCTATTTCATCTTTTTCAACTTTTCTTACTCTTAAAGGAAAAGCTAAGTTTTCATAAACTGTCATATGTGGAAACAAAGCATAGTTTTGAAAAACCATACCAATACCTCTTTTATGTGGAGGAATATTCGAAATTATGTTTCCATCTAATAATATTTCACCGTGAGTTGGTGTTTCAAAACCAGCTAACATCATTAAACAAGTTGTCTTACCTGAACCAGATGGACCAAGCATTGTTATGAATTCACCTTCTGCAATATCTAATTGAAGATCTTTGACGACAAGAACCTTACCGTCATAACTTTTATCTACTTTATCGAATTTTACAAATTCTGGATTTTTAGACATAAAAGTGAATATAAAACATTTGTATAAATAGATTTCAATAGCTAATTAACTCTTTATATGAAGCTCTTTTGGAAAATTACAAAACAATTCTGATCCATTCTCTGTAACTCTAATAGCCTCTGAAGCTTCAACTCCCCAATCTCCAAACTGCATCACTGCAATCATATGAAAACAAACATTCGGCTCAAGTACTGTCATGTCTCCTTTGTATATATTAAGAGTATGTTCTCCCCAATCAGGTGGATAACCAATACCGATTGAATAACCTGTTCTAGATTTTTTTTCTATTCCATATTTATCTAAAATTTTCCAAAAGGCTTGTGCCACATCATCTGCTGTATTTCCTGGTTTGATTGCACTTATTCCAGCGTTCAATGCCTCAATAGTTTTGTTCATTGTATCAATTTTTAATTGATTAGGTTTTCCAAGCAGTACTGTTCTGGCCATTGGAGCATGGTATCTCTTATAAACTCCAGACAATTCAATAATTGTAGCCTCGCCCTCTACAAATTTATCTTGAGTTGCTGTTAAATGTGATGCTGAAGTACCTTTCCCGGTTGGTAGTAAAGTTGCAATACTGGAGTATTCACCTCCAAATTCTTCTGTGCCATAAAATAATGTTTTTTGAATTTCCCCTACTGCATCGCACTGCCTAACTCCTGGATTAATAACTTCCATAGCAGTCTTCATCCCTTTTTCTGAGATTTTTGCTGCAGATTTCATAAAACCAATTTCAGCATCAGATTTAACCAACCTTGCCCAATTAACTAAACGATCACTATCCTTTATTTTTGAGTTTGGTAATCCCTGTTTAATTTTTTCATAACAGAATGCCGTAAAATAATGGGCATCCATTTCAACACCTATATTTAGTTTGTCCCACTTTCTCTCTTTAATTATTTCAACCAAATAATCATAAGGATGTTTCGGCCATTTATGAATGTAATTTTCATCGTAAACAATAACACTTTCGTTTTTTAAGTAAGTTGTAATATACGCACCACCAGCATCCTGTGCTCTTACAAAACATAAAGGTTCATCTGCATCTATATGAACAATAGCACATTGAGCATAATAAAAGGACCATGCATCATAACCTGTTAAATAATTCATATTATTAGTATCATGTGAAATTAAAAGTTCGATGCCTTTTTCCTGCATCATTTTTTGAACTTTTTTTAATCTTTGTTTGTATTCTTCTTTACTAAATGACATCAATTTACTTGGAATAATTTTCCAAACCCTTCAACTGAATTATTTTTTTTAATTTTTACAAGGGTATCCCAAATTAATGCCTGATTACTAGATAAAACTATAGTATTTAATTTTTTTTCTAATTTATCTATAATTTCTAAAACTGGTAGAGCAGTACATGAAACAAATAAAGCATCTGCTCCATTCAAATCTATTTTTGAGAGAACATCATATAAATAATCTTGATCAACTTTTCCAATGTCATAATCATCTTGAATATCAAAGTATGAATTTGAAGTAACTTCAAAACCTTCACTTTTGAAATAATCTAAAACATCATCATTTAATTTTTTGCTATATGGTGTAAAAATTGAAACTTTCTTAATATTTAACTTCTTCAACGCTTTAATTGCTGCAGTACTTGGTGTTGAAACTTCTGCCATAGGCTTTGCGACTTTTACTTTTTTTTCTATTGAGTCATGACCGGCTGCAATAGTTCCCGAAGTACATCCATAAACTACACAATCCAAATCTTGATCTGGCAAAATATCTTTAGTGACTTCCGTCACTTTATTAGCCATTTTGATCAGGTTTTCTTTCGTGAGTGGGTTGTAACATTCAATACGATTAACAAAGAAATCAATTTTTCTGTTTTTAATCACATTAATAAAATCTTTTTCAATCATAAAGTCACTTGCAAGAGCAATTAAGCCAACTCTAGGATTGGCTTGACCGATAAACTTTGGATCTATTTTTGTTGAATTCATATTTTAAAAAGTGAATATACCACAAGTTCTTTAATAATCATTAATATTAAAAATAGGCATGAATATAAAAGATACTTTTGTTGCTTCTCTTGTGCCTATTTTTTTAGGCTTTGGTTTTGTAATAGCAAAACCTGCTTTTGAGTCTTTCCCTCCTATTCTTTTAATGGGTATAAGATTTATGTTTGCTGCATTATTATTAATTTGGTGGTTTCCAATTCCTAAAGGATATTTAAAAAGAATATTTGCTGCATCATTAGTAGCTAATACATTGCAATATAGTATTACGTATTCTGGTTTAGATTTAATTGATGCTTCCGCAGCTGTTCTTTTGGTTCAAACAGAAGTTCCATTTGGTGTTATTTTTGCTTACTTTATACTTAGAGAAAAACCTACTATTAGAGCTCTGATAGGAATAGCAATCGCCTTTGTAGGTGTTTATATTTTAACTGGATCTCCTAACTTGGATGGAAAATTTATTGGAATTGGACTTACTATTTTAGGCTCTGCCGTATGGGCTCTTGGACAAGTTATGGTTAAACCTTTAAGTAAAGAAATAAATCCTTTAGCTTTAGTTGCTTGGTTAGCTTTATTCTCTGGACCAGTTTTGGTGTTGCTATCTGCAATAATTGATGGGAACACAATAAATTATTTAACGAATGCCAAAGTTGATCATTGGATTATTGCAATTTATATTGGTTTCATCATGCAACCAATTACTTACGGTTGTTTCTATTATGTTTTAAAAAACAACCCACTTTATAAAGTACTTCCTATTGTTACTATGGGGATACCACCAACAGGATTGTTGGCTGCAATTTTTCTTCTAGGAGAAAAACCAACACCAGAATTGTTTATAGGTGGTGCAATAATAATAGTAGGTGTGATTTTAATTGTATTTACAAAAAATAAAAAAGAAGAGGAAATAAAATGAAAATAGGTTTTATTGGTTTAGGAAATGTAGGCGGTAAACTAGCTGGAAGCTTAATAAGAAATAATTTTGATGTTACTGTTAGAGAGATAGATGAAAGTTTAACAAATGAATTTAAAAAGCTAGGTGCAAAAGTTGCAAAATCTCCTAAAGAATTGGCAGAACAAACTGATCTAATTATTACTTCACTTCCTTCACCTGAAGTTTCTGTGGAGGTTATGGAAAGTGAAGATGGAATTCTAAATGGTTTATCAGAAAATAAGATTTGGCTAGAAATGAGCACAACAGATGAAGATGAAGTTAAAAGACTTGGAAAAAAGGTGATATCAAAAAAAGCTATTCCACTAGATGGTCCAGTTAGTGGAGGATGTCATAGAGCAGCCACAGGCAATATTGCAATATTTGTAGGAGGAGACAGAAAAGCTTTTGAAAAAATATTACCTGCCTTAACTGTAATGGGTAGAAAAGTTTTACATACTGGAGAACTAGGTAGTGCTTCAGTTCTTAAAGTCATAACAAATTATTTAGCATCAGTTCATTTGGTAGCTTTAGGAGAAGCATGGACAGTTGCAAAAAAATCAAATTTAGATCTAGCTAAAACATTTAAAGGTATAGAAGTTTCATCTGGAAATTCATTTGTTCATGAAACAGAAAGTCAGGTTATTTTGAATGGTTCTTATAATATTAATTTTACAATGGATCTTGTTTTGAAAGATACTAGTTTATTCGATAATCTGGCTAAGAAATTAAATGCTCCTTTAGAAATTTCTCCAAAGATAGTTGAGATATTTAAAGATGGACAAAAAAAATATGGTTCAAGAGCATGGTCATCAATGATTGTAAAAAGAATGGAAGATTTAAATAAAATTGATTTTAGAGCTAAAGGTTTTCCTGATGAGCTTGTGGATAATGAACCTGAAGAAAAAGGCTATGAAATTTAATTAATATGTTAAGATTAAAAAATGTTAGATAAAAGAAAATTTTACATAAACGGAAAATGGGTTGACCCAATCGAAAAAAACGATTTTGAGGTAATCAATCCTTGTAACGAAGATCCTTTTGCAATTATTTCTTTAGGATTAAAAAAAGACACAGATAATGCAGTTAAAGCTGCAAAAAATGCATTTGAAACCTGGAAAGAAACTAGCAAAGAAGAAAGGTTGGATTTGCTGGAAAAATTATTAGTAGTTTATAAAAAAAGATTTGGAGAAATGGCAGAAGCTATTTCGCTAGAAATGGGAGCTCCAATGGATTGGGCTACTGATGTTCAAACTGGATCAGGCCAAGCACATTTAGAAGATTTTATTTTAAGATTAAAAGAATTTAATTTTGATGAACACTTTGATAAAAAATCAAATAACCATATTTGTTATGAGCCAATTGGAGTATGTGGATTAATTACTCCATGGAATTGGCCAATAAACCAAATAGCTCTTAAGGTCGTACCCGCATTTGCAACTGGGTGTACGATGATACTTAAACCATCTGAAATAGCTCCTATCTCTGGGATGTTGTTTGCTGAAATGATTGATGAAGTTGGATTTCCTGATGGTGTATTTAATCTAGTAAATGGTGATGGCGCAGGTGTTGGAACACAAATATCAAGTCATCCTGATATTGATATGGTTTCTTTTACAGGATCAACTCGTGCTGGAAGACTTATTTCAAAAAATGCAGCAGAAACAATTAAAAGAGTTTGTTTAGAACTTGGAGGCAAAGGTGGAAACATAGTTTTCGCAGATAGTTACAAAAATGCTGTTCGAGATGGCATAAGAAATGTTATGAGTAATTCTGGTCAATCTTGTGATGCACCAACAAGAATGTTAGTTGAAAAATCTATTTACAAAAGAGCAGTTGATGAAGCAGTTGATGAAGCAAATAAAATTAATGTAGATCAAGCCTCAAAAAAAGGGGATCACATAGGACCTGTAATATCTAAAACACAATATGACAAGATCATCAATTTAATTGAAAGCGGAATTTCTGAAGGTGCAACTTTAGCAGCCGGTGGTCCAGAGTTACCTAACGGATTAAATAAAGGTTACTTTATAAAACCAACAATTTTTACAAATGTTACAAACGACATGAGAATAGCAAAAGAAGAAATCTTTGGTCCTGTCCTTTCTATTATTCCATTTGAAACTGAAGACGAAGCGGTGAACATTGTGAACGATACTTCTTATGGTTTGGGAAATTATTTACAAACAGAAGATAGAGAAAAAGCACATAGAGTTGCTAAAAAATTAAGATCTGGTTGTGTTTATATTAATGGCAATGCAGCTGATGCTGGAACCCCTTTTGGAGGTTACAGACAATCAGGAAATGGTAGAGAGGGCGGTGTTTGGGGTCTTGATGAGTATCTAGAAGTTAAAACTGTTACCGGATGGAAATAAAAATTTATGCATTTAATCCATCGTGGGATTGTAAACAAAAAATATAAAGAAAACCTTTTAAATTCATTTAAACAATCATTTAAAAAAGGATTTGGAATAGAAACCGATATACACGCAACTAAAGATAATAAATTTGTCTGTTATCACGACTTTACTTTATCAAGGATTTTCAAAAAAAAACAAAGTGTTAAAAACTTAAATTATCAAAAGTTAAAAGAAATAAGTCTCAAACAAAATAAACCAATTCCCCTACTCCAAGATTTATTAAAGATATCAAAAAATAAATTCTATTTATTTATTGAAATTAAGCCTAAATTCTCAACAAAATTGCTTAAAAAACTAATTAATGAAACATCTAAATATTCAAAATGTATATTTATATCGTTTAAACATCAAAATATTTTTAATCTTTTAAAACTAAATAAGAAAACAAAAGTAGGTTTATCTTTTTCACCACCAACAACTGTGAAATCAATAGTAAAAAAATCAATAATTAAAAATATAGATTGCTTAATTCTTGATAAATCATACATCAAAAACAAAAAAATTCAGAAACTAAAGATTAAAAAATATTTTTATACAATTAAAAATAATTCTGAATTCAAAAAATATAAAAAAAATAATCTTATATTCGAAAACTTATAATTGTTGCTTAAGATAATTTAATCTTCCAATTATTTCGTCCCTGTCCATATAATAACCCTGAAGGTGCCTGTGTCCTGAATTAGGATCAAATTCTGTTCTTCCATGAAGAAGTCTTCTATTATTAAATGAAAAAATATCACCTGGTTCTAATCTAAAATTAATTTGAAATTTACTGTCATGTAATAGATTGCCAAATCGATGATGTGCTTTATAAACTGAATCCATTACATCCGGATGACAATCAAGTGCATCTAAAGTTGCTATACTGTAACGAATATCATTATAATCTCCATCTTTTGTAAGTGAGATTGCTGTTCCATGAACACTTCTAATTGCTTCTTGGGTGTAATCTTTATCTCTAAATTTCAGTGGAGTATTAACTAAAATATCAAAAGTCTCTTTTTCATTTTTTCTTAAAAAGTCCGCCACTGCAAAAGCATCAACTGCAGAAGAGTCTCCACCTTTTGCAGAATTTATTAAACAATGTAAAAATTGATATCCTGGAGGATTTTCAAACCAAGGTAAATCCATATGATTTCTTAACGCATGTGCTGTGTATGCAGAATTATTTGGTTTTGGAATGTTAATCACTTCAAATGGTGTTTTAAAAAATGTTTCACGAGTATGACTTATTCGGTTTAATACATTTAAACCTGAATTTTTTTCAATAGGTGAATTCTTGACAATTGCTATCCCAGTGTGATGCAAAAGTTCTAACCATTTAATTAATCCATCATCAGAACTTATAATTTCATCATGATCAATTTGAATAGATTCTAAATTTTTTTCAAGTGAACAGTCCCAAAGTTTATAGGGAGAAATATACTTTTTTTTGTGTTTTAAAGTATAACAATTTTCTCGTAGCCATTTAGGATCATAAAAACTTGTATGATCCCCTTCACTCCATTCAATTTCTAATTTTCCATTAGAGCTTATTGAATATTTTTTAGGATTAATATTTTGAGATACATTCAAGATATTAAACATTCGATGTCTTGAATCTTTATCGTGTGCAGTTGGACAATTATCTCTTAACCAAAGATAATTAAACTTACTTTCTTCGCCATCATTCCAAATAACTTTTAAATATGTTGAATTTTTTTCTAGTTTAGAAATTGAGCTCACAGTTAATTTTTATATAAAAGAGTAATCAAATCAACTCAATTAATAGTTGTATCCGTAATTCAAGGCTTGTTTTTTGTCTACATTCATTATTAAATCTCGGTATTAAAACTTAACCTTAAGGAGATAATTTAATGAAGTTTTTAAAGAGATTAACAATCTCAATTTTCCTACTATCATCTTTGATTGTAAGTAATGCAAACGCTGGTGATTGTAAGGCAAGATTGGGAGATTTTGACTGGAGTAGTGCAAACATCCATACAGCTATCACTACCTTCATTCTTGAAAAAGGATACGGGTGTGAAGTTTCTGTAACTAAAGGAAGTACTACCCCAATTATGGCTGCTCATTACGACGGTCAATTAGATGTTATTACAGAAGTTTGGTATGACAACATTATTGCTAATTACGAGCCACATGAAAAGGCTGGTACTATTATTAATATTGGAGTTAACACACCTGACTCACAACAAGCATTCTATGTAGATAAAACAACAGCTGATAAATACAATTTGAAATCAGTTGATGATATGAAAGATCCAAAAATTGCAGCTTTATTTAAAGATCCAGAAGATCCTTCAAAAGGACGAATGACTAGCTGTATATCTGGTTGGACTTGTTACACTGTAAACTTGGTTAAACAAATAGAGTATGGTTTAGATAAGTACTATACAAACTTTGACCCAGGTTCAGGTGGAGCATTAGATGCTGCTATTGCAGGAGCTTTTGCTAAGAAAAAACCAATCTTTACATATTACTGGGCACCAACTGGTTTAATGGGTAAAGTTGACCTTGTTAGACTTACAGAACCAAAATTTGATTCTGATTGTTGGAATTCTATGTCCGCTGTTGTTGAAGATATTAAAGCAAACGGACCAGATGCTTACAAGAAAAGCTGCGCATGTGAATATAGAGATATGGCTTTGACAAAATCTGTTTTAACTGATTGGGCGAAAGCTAATCCTAAAGAAACTGATTTCTTAAAGAAATATACTATTCCAACAGCTACGGTTAACAAAATGTTAGCTTTTTATGAAGATGAGTCAGATGGTGATATGGAGCTTACCGCGATGCACTTCTTGAAAAATGAAAGCATGTGGAAAGATTGGGTGCCAGCAGACGTTGCTAAAAAAGTTAGCGCCGCTCTATAATCCAATATATTAAATAATTATGAAAGAGCCCTTCGGGGCTCTTTCTTTAAGTAAAAAATAAATTATGGAAGCATTAAAGAAAAATAAAAAAATAATTTTTAATATTGGTTTGTTGATTATTTTTGTATGGTTATTAGTAACTAGCTATTCTCAATCAAAAAGAAAACCTGACAATATTGGAGAATTATTAAATGATTTTTCTTGGTTAGGGGGTAAATGGCCAAAGTGGTTAGATTTACCATTAATGAATTGGATTAATGTTGGTTTTAAAACACTTAACGAAAAATATGGTTACATATTTGAAGCAATTAACAATGTTCTTCTTTATATGTTAATGCTTGTAAAAAACTTTTTAATTCAAGCTCCATGGCCATTGGTTATACTTGGTGTCGTAGTTCTAACTTATTTTGCAAGTGGTAGAAAAGTTGGAACGACAGTATTTGTAGGATTTTGTACTTTTTTTATAGGATTTCTTCACCCAATATTTTGGCAAAAAGCAATTGAAACAACTGCTATAATGTTAATTGGAATATTTCTTTGTGTTATTGCAGGCATTCCATTGGGAATAGCGATGGCAAGAAGCGCAAGGACAAGAAATGTAATTTTACCGGTTTTAGATTTAATGCAAACTATTCCTAGTTTCTGTTACTTAATTCCAGGTATAATGTTGTTTGGCCTAGGTGCAGTTCCAGCGATTATAGCAACATTTATTTATGCGGTTCCTCCTCTAGTTAGACTAACAGATTTAGGAATTAGGCTTGTTGATACTGAGGTTATTGAAGCTGCAGATGCATTTGGTGCAAGTAAAAAACAAAAGCTTTGGGGCGTACAAATGCCATTAGCTTTGCCAAATATTATGCAAGGAATTAATCAGTGTACAATGATGGCATTAGCCATGGTTGTAATTGCATCTATGATAGGTACTAGAGGTTTAGGAGATGAAGTTTTACTTGGTCTTCAACAATTAAATGTAGGAAGGGCTGCTGAAGCAGGAATTGCAATTGTACTTTTGGCTATAGTTCTTGATAGGATAACTCAATCTTATGGAGAAACACTACAAGAAAGAACAGCGCCAAATACAAAGAAAGGTAAATAATGTCTAAAATTGAGATTAATAATGTTTATAAAATCTTTGGTAACAATCCTCTGTCAGTTATGCCAATGGTAAAGGACGGTGCAAATAAAGAGGAGGTATTAGAACAAACTGGTCATACAGTTGGTCTTGATAATGTTTCATTAAAAATAGAAGAAGGTGAAACTTTTGTTTGTATGGGTTTGTCTGGCTCAGGAAAATCAACTCTAATTAGACATTTAAATAGATTAATCGATCCTACTGACGGTGAAATAATCGTAGAAGGAAATAATGTTATGTCTTTCAACAAAGAACAATTGATAGATTTTAGAAGACATAAGATGAGCATGGTTTTTCAAAGGTTTGGTCTATTTCCACATAAAACAGTTATTCAAAATGTTGGGTATGGATTAGAAATGCAAGGGAAACCGTTGGAAGAAATAAACAAGACCGCCATGGAAAAAATTGAAGCAGTTGGTTTAAGTGGTTTTGAAAATCAATTCCCAAATCAATTATCAGGGGGAATGCAACAAAGAGTTGGTTTAGCAAGAGCACTTGCTACTGATAGTGACATCATGTTAATGGATGAAGCTTTTAGTGCTTTAGATCCTTTAATTAGAAGTGATATGCAAAAACAACTACTAGATCTTCAATCAGAATTAAAAAAAACAATCGTATTTATTACTCATGATTTAGATGAGTCTTTAAGACTTGGTGATCACATTGGAATATTAAATGCTGGTAAACTTGTTCAAGTTGGAACACCAGTAGACATTATAATGAATCCAGCTGATGATTATGTTAAGGCATTTGTTAAAGATGTTAATAGGGCAAAAGTAATTAAAGCTAAAATTATAATGAAGAGTGTTAATGAATCTAACGATATAGATAAATCTAATTTAATAAAAGTTAATGAAGATCAATTTATTGAGGAATTTTTACCTCAAATTGTATGCTCGAATTCTAATTGTGAAGTGGTTGACAAAAGTGGAAATATTAAAGGTTATATATCTAATAAAGAATTACAGACATCATTAACAAAATCATAATTAATGGTTAACAAATCATTAAAAAATAAAAAAATTATTATTTCTGCAGGTGCATCTGGAATAGGTTTAGCAACAGCTAAGGTTTGTCTTTCTCGTGGAGCATACGTTTACCTTTGCGATATTGATAATAAATCCCTAAATAAATTAAACAAAAATCCTCTTATAAATAAGAGGCTGTTTAAATATAATTGTGATGCTTCTGACGAAAGCCAAGTATTAGATTTATTTAAAAAAATAAGTAAAAAAACGAAAAAAATTGATGCTTTGATAAACAATGTTGGAGTCGCTGGACCAACTGGATCTTTAGAGAAGTTAAAATCTAAAGACTGGGAAAAAACTATTCAAGTAGATGTTAATAGTCATTTTTATTTTACTAAGAAGGCTATACCTTTGATTAAAAAGTCTAGAAATGGATCAATAATAAATATTTCATCAACTGCTGGAATACTTGGTTTTCCTTTAAGATCACCGTATGCAGCAAGTAAATGGGCAATTATAGGAATTACCAAAACTCTCGCAATGGAACTTGGAAAATACAATATAAGAGTTAATGCAGTATGCCCTGGTTCAATTAAAGGCGAAAGAATGAAAAGAGTGATAAGAGATAAAGCAAAATTTACAAAAGTTTCGTCAAAAAAAATTGAGAAAGATTTTATTTCAATGAGTTCAATGAAAAAGTGGATTCTTGAAGAAGATATAGGGAAAATGTGCGCATTTTTGATTTCAGACGATTCCAGTAAGGTTTCAGGACAAGTAATTTCTGTAGATGGTCACACAGAAAGAAATGATTAATTTACCTAAGTTTTTTTTCGTATTTCTTTCTTAACTTTTGAATATCAACTAAATATTGGTCTCTTATATTGGATATTATTGCAACCGATTTACCTTTAGCCTGTTTTGCTGTTCCTGAAATCAATCTAGAAGATAATTTTTTTGATAGCTTTGGGGCCTTTAATTTAGTCCATGGTAATTTTAAAGCAGGTCCAAATTGTTCCAACATATGTTTCATTCCCGTTTTTCCTCCAGCAAGATGAAAGGTTAAAAATGTACCCATCAAAGACCATCTTAATCCTGGGCCATCTTCAATTGCTCTATCTAATTCTTCAGTAGTTGCATATCCTTCATTAATAATATGTAGCCCTTCTCTCCATAAAGCTTCTTGTAATCTGTCAGACAAATATCCAGGTAATTCATTTTTAACCATAATTGGATTCATAGAAATTGATTTGTAAAATTTTTTAGCTAAATTTAAATTTTTTTTTGAAGTTCTCTTACCTGGTACAATTTCTACAGCAGGCAATAAATAGACAGGATTGAATGGATGTCCAATTACTCCCCTTTCTGGATTTTTACATTTTGAATAAATTCTCGTTGGCAACAAACCTGATGAGCTTGAGGCAATTATTGAATTAGATTTTGCATATTTTCCAATAGCGCTCATCAATTTAGTTTTTAAAGAATAATTTTCAGTTGCACACTCCTGAATAAAGTCTGCATTTTTTAATGTTTGTTCTATTGAGGTAAAAAAATAAAAATTCTTTAGATTTAATTTTTTTTTATTAAATAGTTTTTTTACAAATGGCCAAGTTCTTTTTATTTCAGATAATAAATTTTTTTTTAACTTAATATCTTTATCAAATGCATAAACAATTTTGTTATGAGCCAAACAACGTATGATCCACCCTGCCCCAATTACCCCAGTTCCAATTATTGCAACTTTTTTAATATTTTGCATTACTTGTGTTTAACAAGTTTTAACTTCTCTCTTGTTTCTACGGGTGTCATTGTTGATACACCTAGATCTTCAACAATTCTAATTGCCTTTTCAACTAATTGGGCATTTGTTGCCAGTTTTCCTTTAGATAAATACAAATTATCTTCTAAACCCACTCTTGGATTACCACCCATAATCACTGTTTGTGCTACAAATGGCATCTCGTTTTTAGAGATTGCAAAACCTGACCACACACCTTCTTTTGGCATAATATCTTTCATTGCTTGCATTGCTAATGGAGTAGCTGGCGCTCCCCATGGAATTCCTAAACACATTTGAAACATTGGAGGATCATCTAATAATCCTTCTTTGTATAGTTGCGCTCCAAACCACATATTTCCTAAATCAAATGCTTCTATTTCTGGTTTTACTTTAATTTCTTTTAATCGTTTTGCAGCTTTTCTTAAATCGTTTGGAGTATTAACCGTTATAACTGAACTATCACCAAAATTTAAAGTTCCACAATCTAGTGTACAAATTTCAGGTAAAAATTGTTCAGCGTTAGCAATTCTTTCCATAACATTTGCCATATCAGTCATTGGTCCAAACTCTAACGGGTCTTTTCCTTGACCAATGTCTAAATCTCCACCCATTCCAGTTGTTAAATTCAAAATAACATCCGTATCACTTGAGCGAACTCTATCTACAACCTCTTTATATAATTCTAGCCTTCTGCTTGGTGTTCCGTCCTCTTCTCTAACATGAATATGTGCTATTGCAGCTCCTGCCTTCGCAGCTTCAATCGCTGCTGTTGCAATTTGTTCTGGTGTTTTTGGTAAATCTGGATGCTTACTTGCTGTGTCTCCTGACCCAGTTACAGCACACGATATGAATACCTTATTGTTCATTTTAAGTAAGATTTATACTATTATAAAAAGGACGAGGGAATAAAAAAATGTCATTTCACATATCAAATCAAACAATCAAAAAGGAGTGGACCGATTACAATAATCACATGAACATGGCTTACTATGTCTTAGTTTTTGATCAGACTTGGGAAATAATTCTTGAAAAATTTAAGATGGGTGAAAAATCTGCAAAGGATACTAAAAGGAGTACCATGGTTGTTGAAACTCGAACTACATATGATGGTGAAGTTAAAGAGGGAGACGAAGTTGAAATTGTTTTAACCTTTTTTGATCATGATAGAAAGAGATTACATTTTAAGATGGAAATGATTGAAAAATCATCAAAAAAATTATCAGCAACTATTGAAATGTTAGCGCTTTATATTGATCTTAGTAAAAGAAAAGTTACAGAATTTGAAGATGAAAAAATTAAAATTATGGACGACTTTATAAATGAAAATAAAAATGAATTTAATTCTGATAATTTATCCATTATTGGAAAACTTAAAAAATGATTGATGTAAAATTATTATCAGGAGCATTAGGTGCTGAAATAAGTGGAATTGACTTGACTGACGTTTCAGATGAAAATTTTAAAAAAATAAATAACTTATTATTGGAACACAAAGTTATATTTTTTAGAAATCAACCTTTGACATCAGAACAACATGTTGCTCTAGCTTCAAAATTTGGACCATTAGAAACACATGCTTATGTAAGAGGTTTAAGTGAATTCCCTGAAATAATAAGAATAATAAAAAAGCCTGAAGAAAAAACACAATGGGGTGAAGGTTGGCATTCAGATGTTAGCTATAACGAAAAACCAACTAAAGCTGTAATTTTAAAATCAATTAAAATTCCACCAGTTGGAGGAGATACTGTTTTCTCAAACATGGAACTTGCGTGGGAGACCCTAGAAGAAGAGATAAAAAATAAAATCAAAAATAAAAAAGCAGTTCATTCTTCACTTGGAGGTGGGTTTTTCCTTGATAAATATAAAGCAATGCAAAGTAATGGAAATATGGATGAATACTCAAATACTCATCCAATTTTAAGAACTCATCCAGAAACAGGTAAAAAAATTCTTTTTGTAAATTGGACTTACACAAAAGAAATTGTTGGTATGGACAAAGAAGAAAGTAAAGAGATATTAAATTATTTATTTGAACATCAGGCAAGATTAGATCTTACCTGTAGATTTAAATGGACCGAAAATGCAGTGGCTATTTGGGATAATAGAAGTGTTCAGCATTATGCTATTGCTGATTTTTATCCAAATAAAGGGCTTGGTTTTGAAAGAGTAATGGATCGTATAGCTGTTGAAGGAGATAATCCGCAATAATTAATGAAGATAATTTATAAAATCATTTCAAATTTTATAAATAA
This sequence comes from uncultured Pelagibacteraceae bacterium, assembly GCA_902559935.1. Lineage (GTDB taxonomy): Bacteria > Pseudomonadota > Alphaproteobacteria > Pelagibacterales > Pelagibacteraceae > Pelagibacter. The sequence goes on from CACEJN010000014.1 coordinate 14,945, forward strand.
TAAATCTTTATACATTGGTGAGAAAGTAACTATGTCAGAACATATGATTCAGTCAGCCATGCTTGCTGAAAAAGCTAAATGTAATGATGATTTAATTTGTGCATGTTTGCTTCATGACTATGGTCATTTTCTTTTAGAAGATCCTGAAGAATTAGTTAAAAATAAATTAGACGGAGAGCATGAAAATATTGGATATCAGTATTTAAAAAAATTTTTTGGACAAAAAATTGTTGAGCCAATTAAATACCATGTTTTGGCTAAACGTTATTTGGCTCGAGACAAAAAATATTTTGATTTTTTATCAGATGCGTCAAAAATAAGCCTCGAGTTACAAGGCGGAGTTTTAAATGACAAAGAAAGTAAAAAGTTTGAGAATAAATCTTACTTTAAGCCATCAATTCTACTCCGAAAGTTTGACGAAGCCTCTAAAAGAACTGATATAAAAATGAAATCTATTCATGACTATGAAAAGTTGTTAAGTTCCAAACTTATATGAATTTCGATTATTTAATAATTGGTGCTGGAAGTGCAGGCTGTGTACTTGCAAATCGATTAACAGAGAACAATCAAAACAATGTAGCAATATTTGAAGCTGGGAAACCTAGTGATATTTGGAAAGTCAACATGCCACTTGCGATTTTATATACAATGCATGATCCAAAATATAACTACAAATATTATTCAGAACCAGAACCTCATTTACATAATAGAAGATTATTTTGTCCAAGAGGAAAAATGATTGGTGGATGTTCTGCTCATAATGGAATGGTATTTGTAAGAGGAAACCCAAATGATTATCAAAGGTGGGCATCTTTTGGATTGAATGATTGGTCGTATGAAAAAGTCCTTCCTTATTTTAAAAAAATTGAAACATGGTCAGAGGGAGAAAATGAATATCGAGGAGGTAGTGGAATATTGCCAGTAAACCAATCTAAAAATAAAAATCCTTTATTCAAAGCCTTTGTAGACTCCGCTGGTGAGGCTGGTTACAAAATAAACAATGACATGAATGGTAAAGAACAAGAAGGTTTTGGAATGTACGATGTTACTATTCATAAGGGAGAAAGAGCAAGTGTATCTAAGTATTATTTAAATCCTGCTAAAAAAAGAAAGAATTTAAAAGTATTTACAGAAGCTTTTGTTGAAAGAATTATTTTTGATGGAAAAAAAGCAATTGGAATTGAAGTAAAAATAAAAAATAAAATTGAAAAGATTTATGCCAATAAAGAAGTAATTTTAAGTGGAGGTGCAATTAATTCACCTCAATTACTAATGCTTTCTGGAATTGGACCAAGCCAACACTTAAAAGATAAAGGAATTAGCGTTGTTCACAACTTAGATGGTGTTGGAAAAAACTTACAGGATCACTTGGAAACTTATGTTCAGCAAGAATGCAAAACTAAAGACACCTTATACTCATACGTTAATAAGTTAAATATGGTTAGAATTGGAATTCAATGGTTTTTGAATAGAAGTGGTCCTTGTTCTACCTCTTTCTTGGAAGCTGGAGGATTTTGTAAATCATCTCCAGAAAGAGAGTATCCAAATATTCAATTTCATTTTTTTCCTGCCTTTGTAATCGATCATGGATTAGTTGATCCAGATAGGCATGGTTACCAGTTACATGCAAGTCCAAACCATCCAAAAAGTAGAGGTAATATAACTTTAAAAAGCTCAAACCCTTATGATTATCCAAAAATTCAATTTAATTATCTAGAACATGAGGATGATTTAAAACAAACAATAGAATGTATTCATGTAGCTAGGAAAATTTTAGGACAAGACTCTTTGAAGCCTTTTGCAGGAAAAGAAATTGGACCAGGAGAACATGCCCAAACTAATGAGGTATTCGAAGAATACATCAGATCTAAAGCTGAGACTGCTTACCACCCATCTTGTACTTTAAAAATGGGAGTAGACAATATGGCTGTTGTAGATCAAAAACTAAAAGTTCATGGTGTTGAAAATCTAAGAGTAGTTGATGCGTCTGTAATGCCTGAAATTACAAGTGGAAACCTTAACGCTCCAACATTAATGATTGCTGAAAGAGCATCAGAATTTATTTTAAATTAAAATTACTTGTTACGATAAACTGAAATTAAACAAATAATTTCAAACATTATAGAAGCTGCAACCATTGCTGTAATTTGATTTGAACTATCTTTTGTTGGCATTAAACAAGCAACATCTCCACCAATTACATTTTTTCCTTTTAAACATTGAATAAGTTTTCGTGCTTCATCCATATTAAATCCTTTATAGGCGGGTTCTATGTTTGCTACTCCTGGAGCTACTGTTGGATCTAAACAATCTAAATCGAAAGTAACATAAATTGGATTGTCACCTAGTCTATCTAAAATCATTTTCACACATTTTTCATGACCCCATTCTCTATATTCATCCATTGTTATAACTTGATAACCAATATCATAACTTGCCTGTAACCAATCCAATGTTCTCGGATTTCCTCTTATACCTATCTGAGTACTTGTGTGTGGATCAACATTTCCTTGTTTGACTAAATAAGAAGCCCAATGTGCTGCTGATTTTTTTGCACCTAAAAAATGATCTAATTTTTCAAAACAATCTGTGTGGGCATCAAAATGAAGAAATGTAATTTTTTTTCCTTTAGTTAATTTTGAATTTTTTTTTGCTAAACTTTGAACAATTCCTCCTGTTACTGAGTGATCTCCACCAATTGAAACAACTGGTTTTTCTGCTTGCTCTATATGATCATAAAAAGCTGAAATTCTTTCTATACATTTTTCATTATCATTAGCTTCAGGAAATGGAACATCTCCCAAGTCGTGAATTTTATTTTCTTTCCAAGGATCAATTTTGTAATCAAAGTGAGAACGTCTAAGCATTGCAGAAATATTTCTAACTGCTCTTGGACCTAAATGTTGATCTCTTTCAGTGGTACCATTTCCTGTGCTATGAGGAACACCGACTAATGCAATGTCACAATTCTTAGGATCTGGATCATTTTTACATCTAAATAAAGTTGGAATACCCCACCAATAAAGAGTTTCCATCATTATTTTATCTTCCTCTGAAATCATAAATTAAATATGACATAAATTTAATAAATTTAAAAACATATTCTTTTTTGATATAGAGCGTAAATGAGCACTCAAAACAATAATCCTAAAGGAATAGTCTTCATATTGATAGCCATGATGGTTTTTTCTGTCCAGGACGGAATTATGAAGCATATTTATAATTTTGTTTCTCTTTATGAGATTTACTTAATAAGAACTATAGTAAGTTTTGTGCTTATTTTATTATTTTTAATAATTACAAAAAAACCAATAGTATTTAAAAGCCAATATCCTCTTTTAACTTTTACCAGAGTAATACTTTTTTTCTTTGGTTTTAGTTCTTTTTATGTTTCTTTGACTGTATTACCACTTGGTACTGCAACAGCTTTATTTTTTGTTACTCCATTTTTAATTACAATATTCGCTCATTTTTTTTTAAAAGAAGAAATTGGATTAAGAAGATGGTCTGCTGTAGTTGTAGGATTTATAGGAGTGTATATAACATTAAATCCAGATTTTAGTAATTTTAACTATTTAAGTTTATTACCTATTTTATGTGCATTTTGTTACTCATTATCCATGATAATAATAAAAAAAACGTCTGATAAGGATAGCGTTTATACTCAAACATTTACATTTTACATTGGAGCAATAATTATAAGTATAATTTTTTATTTTGTCATTGGTGATGGTCAATATAACAATTCAGATCATCCAGCTTCTCAATTTATATTTAGGGAATGGTTTATTGATTTTAACTCTAACATTCTATTAATGACTGCAACTGGAATTACAGCAACTGTTGCTTTTCTTTTTTTATTTACTGCTTACAGTATAGCTTCTCCAGCTGTTGTTTCACCTTTTGAATATTCAATATTATTTTGGTCACCGCTTGTAGGATGGTTATATTTTGATGAAATACCCTCATTAAATACAGTGATTGGAATTTTAATAATAGTATCAAGTGGTGTGTATATTTTTATTCGTGAAAAGGTACAAAATCAATCTATTGCTACGGAAAAACCTCTTAGATAAATGACAAAAGATAATAATTCTAAAGGTATAATTTTAATAATCATTGCAATGTCCTTATTTGCGATGCAAGATTCTTTAATTAAATATATTTTTGAGAAAGCCTCTCTTTATGAAATTTTTTTTGGAAGATATTTTGTTGCTGCTATTTTACTTTTTAGTTACATAAAATTTAGAAATCAGAAAGTTTCACTAAAAACTTACTATCCTGTTTGGACAATTATTAGAGTGGTTCTTCACTTTTTAGCATTTTCAGCTTTCTTTATTTCTCTTACTTACATGCCACTTGCAACTGCAAATGCCTTATTTTTTTCTTGTCCTTTTTTTGTATCTATTTTTGCTAAATTTTTTTTAAAAGAATTTATTGGAATAAGAAGATGGTCAGCAATTGTATTTGGTTTCATAGGAGTTTTTATTGTACTAGACCCAAACTTTTCTGACTTTGAATACAAAAGTTTGCTTCCAGTATTATGTGCATTTTTTTATGCTGCATCAATGACCATAACAAAATATACGTCTGATAAAGATGACGTGAATACTCAATTATTTTATTTTTATTTAATAGCCCTAATTTTATGTGGTCTGATTTATTTGTTCATGGGAAATGGACAATTAAATAGCTCAGACTTTGATCCAACTACGCAGTTTATTTTTAGAGAATGGTTTTCAAATATTGAATATACTTGGAAATTTATCTTATTTTTTGGTTTTGTTGCCTCTATTGCTTTTCTTTGCATATTTTCAGCTTACATTGTTGCTTCTCCTTCTGTAGTTTCTCTGTTTGAATATTCATTAATTATAATGTCTATGATACCTGGATATTTTTTATTTAATGAAATTCCATCTGGTAGAACATTTTTTGGAGTTGCTTGTATAATAGCTGCTGGAATTTATATTTACTTTAGAGAAAAAGCTAGAGATCAATATATTGCAACAGAAACACCTGTAAGAAGATGACTAAAACATATATACCAACCATCAATATATCTTCATTAATTAAAAATAATTTTGAAACTCAGAGAGCATTTAAAACAATTAAAGAAATTGAAAAAGCTTGTATCAAAGTTGGTTTTTTTCAAATTACAGGTCATGGAATTAATTTAAAAGTAATTAAAAAAACATGTGGAGTTGGCAATAAATTTTTTAATTTACCAGATAGCAAAAAAAGGAAATTATCACCAAAAAAATGGAATAAAAAAAATAAAAATCTTTATAGAGGATACTTTCCAAATGACGTTAATGGTAAAGAAGGTTTAGATATAGGTGATTTAAAAGTAACTAAAAAATATTCGTCAAATCTAAACAATCAATACATAGAGCATCTTAATCTGGGAAAATGTTTAAATAAAAGCTCAATTAGCATTTTAAATAAATATTTTGATAACATTTATAGATTGAGTGAAACATTGTTTAAAAGTGTAATAAAACTTAATAAAAAAAATCCTGATATTTCTGGTAAAGCTTTTTCAAGATTAAAAACATTAAGTACATTAAGATTTAATTATTACCCTAACCAAACAAAACCAGTGGAAATATCAAAACAAGATGGGGTCGCTCTTGGGTGTGAAACGCATGTTGATAGTGGAATATTTACAGTTCTCTATCAAGATAGAAAAGGTGGATTGCAGGTACAAAATAGAAAAAACAAAAAATGGTATGATGTACCATTCAACAAAAATGCTTTAGTAGTAAATACGGGAAGAGCATTAGAGTTTCTAAGCAAAGGTAAATTTAAAGCAACAAATCACAGAGTTTTATGGAATAAAAGCAAGAGACTATCTGTTCCTTTTTTCTTTGAACCTTCCTATGATTTCAAAATGAACCAATCATTTTTAAATGGAAGTAAATTCAAAAATAATGGTGAAATTTATGAGAAATTTCTTAATAAATCTTTAAAGAAATTTATTGAATATCAGCGTTAGTAATTATAAAGTTTAGAGATAAAGCGATACATAACTCGTCGATAAATTCATAGATTTACGAAAGTGGGATCGGTCGTCTTTAAATTAACTTTTAAAGGAGGCTTTATGAAATTTGGTTATTTTTGTAATACCACAAACTGGACACACAAACCTTACCATCAGTTGTTAGATGAAACTAAAGAAATCACAGAATACTGTGATCAAAATAAATGGAATTCAATTTGGTTTACAGAGCATCACTTCAATCATGAAGGAATGGAATCTTGTACTAATCCATTGATGATGGGTGCAGATGCAGCTGCTAGAACGAAAAATATTAGAATAGGTCAGGCTGCAAACGTTATTACTTTCCATAATCCAATAAGATTAGCAGAAGATATTGCAACATTAGACCAACTTTCAAAAGGAAGAGTTGAGGTAGGTGTAGCAAGAGGAATCTATGGTAGAGAAGCAATAAATTTAAACAAAGAGGCTGATTTAAAAGATCAGGCTAAAAATTTCAGATTATTTGCTGAAACTTTAGAAGTATTAAAAAAAGCATGGAGTGAAAAATTTTTCAGTCATCAAGGAGAATTTTATACTTATCCTTCGCCAAATTATGTCTGGCAGCATGATATGAGTCCTCCTAGTGAAGAATTTATGAATATGGAAGACAGTACTATGAAAAAAATTAGTGTTGTTCCGCAGCCTTATCAACAGCCACATCCTCCAATTCATCAAGTAGTTGATGGAATTAGATCGATTGAATGGGCTGCTGAAAATAACATCAATGTTATTATGTGGATACCGACTGTAAAAGCTTTGAAACCAAAATTTGAAGCTTATAAAAATAAAAGATCAGAGGTAACAAAGAAAAATATACCACTTGGCGAAGGTGTTTCGCTTGTAAGAGATATGTTCGTTGCAGATACGATGGAAGAAGCAAAAGAGAAGGCTGGTAAACATATGGTAAATTATATGAGATGGGTTTGCCATTGGAGAGGTTTAGGAAACCATATGGATCCAGGTGAAGAATTACCAGAGACAAAAGGGAAATTAGATTTATTAAATTATGAATTTTTACATAAAAGAAACATGTTATTTGGAACACCAGAATATGTGATTGATAAAATTCATGAATTAAAATCTGAACTGAATTTACAAAATTTACAAGTTTGGTCTAATTTTCCAGGTGTAAAGCATAAAGATTGTATGAAAAGTATAAAACTTTTCACAGAGAAAGTTATGCCTCACTTCCAAGATGATTTTGATACTGAAGTAAAAAAAGTTTCGTGAATAAAAAACGAAAAAGAATTAGCGGCGGACAAGCTGCTGTTCAATCATTAAAAAAAGAGAGAGTAAAACATGTTTTTGGACTTATTGGTTCAGCAACAATGGAAATGTTTGATGCTCTCTATCATGAAAAAAATATAAAATTTATTGGTGTCAGAGATGAAAGAACTGGAACCCATATGGCTGATGGTTATGCAAGAGCCTCGAATAAACCTGGAGTAATTATTGCAGGCCAAAACGGACCTGGTGCTACTAATTTAGTTACAGGTATTGCTCAAGCAAAAGCAGCTTTTTCACCAGTAGTTGCGCTTGCAGGTTCGTATTCAACAAAAGATAAAATGGAAGATGCATTTCAAGGTTTGGATCAACAATCTTTGTTCACACCAATTACTAAAAAAACGTGGACCGTAAAAAATTCAAAAATAATTCCAAAAATTATGAGTGATGCTTTTAATTTAGCTATGAGTCCAAGAAGAGGACCTGTTTGTGTAAATT
>CACEJN010000015.1 GCA_902559935.1 uncultured Pelagibacteraceae bacterium
GAAAGGACCCTCTGTTCCAACACTTATATATTCTGCTTGTTCTTTTGATAACTTTGTTAATTTTGCTCCTACCTTTTTAAGATGTAAAGTTGCTACTTTTTCATCTAAGTGTTTTGGAAGTACATAAACTTTATTTTCATAATTTTTATGATTATGCCAAAGTTCTATTTGAGCAATAACTTGATTAGTAAAAGATGCACTCATTACAAAACTTGGGTGTCCAGTTGCACAACCTAGATTAACCAATCTTCCTTCAGCTAAAAGAATAATTCTTTTACCGCTAGGCAGCTCTATTTCATGAACTTGAGGTTTTACTTCAGTCCACTTATAATTTTTAAGAGCCTCAACTTGAATTTCGTTATCAAAATGACCAATATTACATAAGATAGCTCTATCCTTCATGTCTCTCATATGATCTGCAGTAACAATGTCTTTATTCCCAGTTGCTGTTACAACTATATCAGCTCTACTTATAGCCTCCTCCATTAATACTACTTCATAACCTTCCATTGCAGCTTGAAGAGCACAAATTGGATCTGCTTCCGTGACTAGAACTCTAGCACCACTTTGTCTTAAAGATGCGGCACTTCCTTTACCAACGTCTCCGAAACCAGCAACAATTGCTATTTTTCCAGACATCATTACATCAGTAGCCCTTCTTATCCCATCTACTAAACTTTCTCTACATCCATATAAATTGTCAAATTTTGATTTTGTGACTGAGTCATTCACGTTTATTGCTGGAACTAAAAGCGATTTATCTTTTTCCATTTTATTTAGTGCTTTAATTCCAGTGGTAGTCTCTTCTGAAACACCCTTAATGTCTTTCATTAAATCCTGATATTCGTTATGCATTATGGCTGTTAAATCTCCACCATCATCTAATAACATGTTGGGTTTCCAGTCTGGTTTTCCAACTATAGTTTGTTTAATACACCATAAATATTCTTCTTCTGTTTCACCTTTCCAGGCATAAACAGGGATCCCAGCCTTCGCAATTGCAGCAGCTGCATGATCTTGGGTTGAAAAAATATTACAAGAAGACCAACGAACTTCAGCACCTAATGCAACTAAGGTTTCGATTAGTACAGCTGTTTGAATTGTCATATGAAGACATCCTATAATCCTTGCACCCTTTAATGGTTTTTCTTTAGAATACTCTTCTCTTAAAGCCATTAAACCAGGCATTTCACTTTCGGCTATTGAAATTTCTTTCCTACCAAAATCTGCTTGGGATATGTCTTTTACTTTATAATCTTCCATGGCAAGCTTTATACAGCTAAGATTTTATTTATCAACAATAGATTAAACATTGGGAAATCTTATCTCTATCATTGCGCCTTCTTTATCAAGACGATTAGATGCTACAATTTCACCGTCGTGTAATTCAACCAAATTTTTTACTATATTTAAACCTAAACCTGAATGTTCTCCAAATTTTTCAGGTCTATTACTATAAAATCTTTTAAATATTCTTGATGTGTCTTTTTCTTTAAATCCTTGGCCTTCATCAACAATTTTGATTGATATTTTATTTTTTTTATTAATAGAAACATCAACAAAAACATTACTGCCATCTTTACTAAACGATATTGAATTATCTAATAAATTTGCAATGATTTGTTCAATTCTATTTTCTATACCATTTATTAAATATTTTTCTTTTCCGTCATTTTTATATTCAATTTTTATTCCTCTTTTTACTTGATGAATATTATTATAATCATCAACAACAGATTGAATGATAGGTTCAATATCAATTTTTTTCATTTTTTCTTTACTTAAAGCAACTTCATCCTTTAACATTTGCGAATAATCAGTAATTAATCTTTCTATTCTTTGAACGTCATGACTAAGTATATTCAATAATCTATTTCTTTGTTCGCTATCATTTGTGTCTTGTAAAATTTCTGATGCACTTTTTAAAGATGCTAATGGATTTCTAATTTCATGAACTAAATCTGTCGAAAAGTTTTCTGCATGCGTAACCCTATTTTGAAGCTCATTTGTCATATCCTCTAAAGAATTTGATAAAAGTCCTAATTCGTCATTTCTTTTTTTAAGATTTTCAATACCTAGTTTATTTTGACTTTTTTCTTTAATACGAATTGTATATCCAACAAGATTTTGTATTGGTTTAATAAAGTATCTACTTAACACAAAAGAAAATATTAATATTACAAATCCTACAGATATAGCTGTTCTTATTACAAATGCTTTTCTCTCATCTATCGCAGTTTTTATTTCATTAGCGTTTTCTGTAATAGCTACATAACCAAGATTAATTTCATTCTTAGTTACATTCTTGATTGTTGTTACATTAAATTGATTAAAATCTTCTTGCGTAAATGTAAAAGTAGCTCCTAAATTTTCAGAACTAGAATAATTTTTTAAAATATCTTTGAATGAAACAGGTTTTTTTTCATCAATTTTTATATTTTTTTCCTCAATAGTTTGTTCTATTTCTTCATTATCTAAACTTTCAAATTCAATTTTATCAAGTCTTGTAGAGAATGATCTTGGATCAAGATCTAAAGTATCAGTGTCTCCAATGAGGTTAAGTTGGTCATCAAAAAATATTACTCTATCTAAATTTTGAAAAATAAACCTTGTGGAAAATAAAAATCTTCTAATATCATCAGATTGGAATTTTACATCTAGCCTTAAAATATTATCAATAGTGTTGTTAATAATGTTTGTGTGATTTTGAGATTTTTTTTTAATTAAACTTGGTTGAATATTATTCAGATATATAAATGTAAATAGTCCAATAATTGTAAAAATTACAAAATTTATAAATAAAAATTTCTTTAATATAGAAAGAGTTTTTAAGTATTTACTAAACATTAGCTAACATTCCATCTATATCCACTACCATACCTAGTTTCAATAGCTGAAAAATCAGGATCTACTTTTTTAAATTTTTTTCTAATTCGTTTTACGTGACTATCAATAGTTCTATCCTCAATATCTGTATCTTCTCTATAAGCTATATCCATAAGCTGAGCTCTTTCTTTAATTATACCAGGCCTCTTTGCTAATTCTTTAACAATTAAAAACTCAGTTGTTGTCAATTTATCAGGTAGCTGTTTTCCATTCCATTCACACTCGAGTTGTGATGGATCTAATTTTAATCTTCCATGAGATATCAGACTTTTATTTTCCTCTAAAATATTATTTGAATCTTTTTTTCTTAACTGCACTCTAATTCTTTCAATCAAAACTTTAATAGAAAAACCTCCTGATTTTTTTACAAAATCATCTGCTCCCAGCTTTAGGCCTAACAACTCATCAATTTCATCATCTTTAGATGTTAAAAAAATTACTGGTAAGGAAGTTTTTTTTCGAAGTTTTTTTAGTAATTCTTCTCCATCCATCTTGGGCATCTTTATATCTATGACTGCTAAGTCGGGTGGCATTCTGGTTAAACCGATTAATGCGCTTTCACCATCAATGTATGTTTGAACTTTAAAACCCTCTTTTTCTAATGCGATACTCAAACTTGTTAAAATATTTCTATCATCATCTATCAAAGCTATTGTTTGTTTTTGCATAAAGTATTTTAAAAATACTAAATTGTCCTAATTTGGGCAATGTTATAAATTTAATGTAACATACCCCAATTATCTCCAACATTAATATCAACTGTTAAAGGAGTTGAAAAAGAATGATAATCACTCTGAGCCACACTGGTCATTTCTTTCTCAATTAATTTAACCATTACTTTTTCATCTTTTTTTGGTATTTCAAAAATTAATTCATCATGAATTTGCAAGAGCATTTTTGAATTAGAGTTTTTTTCCTCTGATAATTTCTTATCCACTCTTATCATAGCTAATCTCATTACTTCAGAAGCAGAACCTTGAATTGGAGCATTAATTGCAGCACGTTCTTGAAAATTTCTGACATTAAAATTTTTGTCATTTATTCCATTAAAGTGAGATCTTCGTCCAAAAATATTGTTAACATATCCACTTTTCCTACAAAATTTAATTGTATTATCCATATAAACTTTTATTTCTGGAAACTTAGCAAAATATGAATTCAAAAATTCCTCTGCTTCATAATTAGAAACATTTATTTGCTTAGCTAATCCATATTGCGAAATTCCATAAATAATTCCAAAATTAATAGCCTTAGCCTTTCGTCTGTGATCTTGATTAACTTTTTTGATATCAATATTAAATATTTGGCTAGCTGTTAAAGAGTGAATATCTTCTTTATTTTTAAAAGCTTTTTTCAGTTCTTTTACATCTGCCAGGTCTGCTAAAATTCTCATCTCAATTTGATTGTAATCCGCAGAAATTAATAGGTGCCCTTTTTTTGCAGTGAAAGCTTTTCTTATATCTTTTCCATCTTCTGATTTAATTGGTATGTTTTGTAAGTTGGGATCACTAGATGCTAGCCTTCCAGTCGTTGTAGCAGCCAGCAAAAACGAAGTATGAACTCTTTTTGTATTTGGGTTTAAATGTTCAGGTAAAGCATCTGAATAAGTATTTTTTAATTTTGAAACTTGTCTCCAGTCTAAAATTAATTTTGGGAACTCATGACCTTTAAAAGCTAAATCCTCTAAAACACTTGCACTTGTTGCAAAACTTCCTTTTTTAGTTTTCTTTAAACCAGCTATTTTTAAGTCATTATATATTATTTCACCTAATTGCTTTGGGGATGCGATATTGAACTCTTTTTTTGAAATTTTAAATACTTCTTTTTCAAGTTTTTGAATTTTTTTTTCAAATTTAGATGAAAGAGATTTTAAAAACTTACTATCAATTTCAATACCCTCAATTTCCATAAATGCAAGAATTTTAATTAATGGTTTTTCAAAAATTTCATAGATATTTATCATTTTTTCTGATTTTAAATTTTTGATAAATTTCTTGTATAATCTAAAAGTAACATCGGCATCTTCAGCAGCGTAATTTTTTGCTTTATCTAATTCTACTTCACTAAAATTAATTTCCTTCTTGCCTGTTCCTACTATGTCTTTAAAAGAAATAGTTTTATGTCCTAAGTGAATTTCTGATAAAGTATCCATATTATGTCTATTTTTTCCTGCATCTAAGACATAAGACATCAGCATTGTATCTTCCATCGATGAAAGGGTAATCCCATTCTTATAAAATACGATAAAATCAAATTTTATATTTTGACCTATTTTTTTTATACTAGGATCTTCTAATATTTTTTTTAATTTTTTAATTACTGCATCTTTTTTAAGACACTTGGGTGACTTGTGACCAACTGGTATGTAACATGCTTTCCCAATTTTAGAACAGAGAGAAATACCCACTAAATCTGCTTGGTGAGGATCTAATGAGGTTGTTTCCGTATCAACAGCAACTTCACCAACTTCTTCTGCCTCTTCTATCCATTTATCAATTTCATCTAAACTATTAATTAAGTAATAATTTTTATTATTTATTGTTTGTTGTTTTTCTAGATTTTGAGTTTCAATCTTGTTACTTTCTAGCTCAGGTTCTCCATAAGCAGAAATTGCAGAACTTAACAACCTGTTAAATTCCATTTCTCTTAAAAATTTATATAATTTATCTTTATCTATATTTTGCAATTTAAATTCACTTAACTCTCTATTAACAGGAGAGTTATGATCTAGTGTTACAAGTTTTTTACTTATTAATGCTTTATCCTTGTTCTCTATTAATGTTTCTCTTCTTTTATTTTGCTTAATCTCATTTGCAGATTTTAGTAAATTTTCTAAAGTGCCATATTTGTTAATTAGCTCTGCAGCTGTCTTAACACCTATCCCTGGAACACCAGGAACATTATCACTACTATCTCCTGCTAAAGATTGCACATCAATAACTTTTGAAGCATCTACTCCAAATTTTTTTAAGACATCGTCGTCAGTTATAAATTTGTTTTTCATGGGGTCAAAAATTCGAACCCCTTTTTTGTAAAGCTGCATTAAATCTTTATCTGATGAGACAATTGTAACTTTTGCACCTTTTTTAAGGATTTGATCAACATATGTGGCTATTAAATCATCTGCTTCATAATTAGGAAGATCCACAGATGGTAAATTGAATGCTAGTACTGATTTTCTTATATACTCAAATTGAGGAGCCAAATCATCAGGTGCCTCTGACCTATTAGCTTTGTAATCACTATAAATTTCATTTCTGAAAGTTTTTCTTGCTGAATCGAATATTACTGCAAAATGTGTTGGTTTTTGCAAGTTTTGATCAGATTTTGAGTCCTCTAATAATTTAAATAACATACTACAAAAACCACTTACAGCACCTGTTGGAAGTCCATCACTTTTTCTAGTCAATGGAGGCAAAGCATAATAAGCTCTAAAAATATAACCAGAGCCATCAATCAAATAAAAATGATCTGTTTTTTGAATTTTATTCATGAAGTAATATTAAATATTATAATGATTATATATTCTGTATATAAAAAATTTACTTTCAATTATTATAACAATTATAAGTAGATTATTTTTTATATTTTGAGTATTATTTAACAATGGAATTAACAAAAAATCTCACACAAGCTAAACTATTTAAATCTCTGGTTGTTATTGTTCTTGGTTCAATAGCACTAACTATATCAGCAAAGATCAAAATTCCTTTCTATCCGGTTCCTATGACTATGCAAACATTTGTTGTATTATTTTTAGGAATAAGTTTAGGGCATAAAATTGCACTAGCTTCAATTGGTCTGTATTTAATTGAAGGAATTGCAGGGCTTCCTGTATTTTCAAATTCTCCTGAAAAAGGTGTTGGATTAGTTTACTTTACAGGACCAACTATGGGTTACTTAATTGGTTTTTTAACAGCTTGTTATTTAGCTTCTAAAATAAAGATTGATGATAATTTTTTCGTTGTTTTATTTAAGTTACTTATCGCAACTTCAACAATCTATATTTTGGGTCTAATTTGGCTTGGAACATTGATTGGATGGGATAAGCCAATTTTTGCTTTAGGTGCAAAACCGTTTCTATTAGCTGAGATTTTTAAAATTATGCTTTTAGCTCTTTTGACTAAGCAAATAATTAAAATTAAAAAATTTATCTAGGTGATCTTTTAGAAAGAATTCTTTGAAGAGTTCTTCTGTGCATTTTAAGTCTTCTAGCCGTTTCTGAAACATTCCTATTACATAACTCGAAAACTCTATGTATATGTTCCCACTTAACTCTATCAGCCGACATCGGATTTTCTGGTGGGGCTGCTTTTTTTGAAGGATCTGCCAATAATGCTTTCTCTACATCTTCTGCATCAGCAGGTTTAGCTAAATAATCTATGGCACCTTCTTTGATTGCAGCTACTGCCGTTGGAATATTTCCATAACCAGTTAACATGATGATCCTACTATCGCTATTTGAAGACTGAATTTCTTTTACAACCTCAAGTCCATTACCATCTGCAAGCCTTAAGTCTACAACAGCAAAACCAGGTTTTTTAGTTTTTACTGATTCAACTCCCTTTTGTACACTCTCAGCTTGAAAAACCTCAAATCCTTTTTTTTCCATCGCTCTTGCTAAACGCTCACGAAAAGGATTATCGTCATCCACGATTAATAATGACTTATTTTGAAAATCACTAAGATTCTGTAGTTTTGCCTCTTCTTTCATAGGCCTTATATGGGGTCTCTGCAAGATTTTACAATATATGAATTTTACGCATTTCTGGCTTGAATTATTTGCTTTACTTTAGTGCTGTTTACTTTATATGCCAAAAAATATTAAAGTTTTTTTTAAAAAGACTTTTTTTTATTAAATTTTTTTTGGAGGCATTTAAAATGCAAAAATTTAAATCAGTTGAGGAATTAGTTAATCAGCTGAAACCTGAAAAACCAGTTTACTGTATAAGAAAGAATTCTATTAAATCTGCTGTTAAATTTTTCCTAAACAAATTTCCAGGTAAAATTTTATATGCAGTTAAAACTAATCCGCACCCTGAGGTAATCAAAACAATCATAGAAAGTGGAGTTGAGCAATTTGATGTTGCTTCAATTGAGGAAATTAAAAATATTAGAACTTTTAGCAATACAGCTAAATGCTCTTTTATGCATACTGTTAAAAGCAGAGAAAGTATAAAAGAAGCATATTTTAATTATGGTGTAAAAACTTTTTCATTAGATACTAAAGATGAACTGATTAAAATAATTGAAAGTACAAATAATGCTAAAGATTTAGAGTTATTTGTAAGAGTAGCTGTTTCAAATGAACATGCAGAAATTGATTTATCAAAAAAATTTGGTGCTTTAACATCAGAAGCAATTGGTTTGTTAAGACTTGTAAAACAACATGCTAAAAAGATTGGTTTAAGTTTTCATGTTGGTTCACAATGTATGCATCCAATTTCTTATTCAAAAGGAATTAGTGAAATTGGAAATATAATTAAAAAGACAAAAATTATTCCGAATTACATTAATGTAGGTGGAGGTTTCCCTACAATCTATCCTGACTTAATTCCACAATCTTTAGGTAGTTATTTTAATGAAATAAATAAGAGTTTAGAAAACTTAAAGCTTGAAAAACTTCCTGAAATTATTTGTGAGCCTGGCAGAGCTATAGTTGCTGAAAGTGGTTCAACAGTTGTAAGAGTTAATTTAAGGAAAAAACAAAAGCTTTATATTAATGATGGTACCTATGGTACTCTTTTTGATGCTGGTACACCAAACATTGTATTCCCATCTAGAATGATTAAAGAAAATTCTAATAAAATAATTTCAAAAAAATTAACTGCTTTTGATTTCTTTGGACCTACATGTGATAGCATGGATTATATGAAAGGTCCTTTTTTGCTTCCAAATAATATTAAAGAAAATGATTATATTGAACTTGGTCAACTTGGGGCATACGGATTAACATTTAGAACTCAGTTTAATGGTTATTACTCAAATGAAATTTATGAAGTTGAAGATAACCCAATAATGACAATGTATGACAAAGACATTAACAAAGCTAACATGGTAGCTTAATGTCGAGTCAAAAAAATCCAGGTCATAACAGTAAAAGAGATTTCTTAAAAAATCCTGTTGAGCACATCGATATAACTTCTTTCGACTCTAGAAAAATTATTTCCTCAATGGAAAAAATGTCATTTGTTTCTAGAGAAACAGCAAATGCTGCTAATATTTATAACGAGATGCTTAAAGATAAAGATTGTACAATTTTCCTTACCTTAGCAGGCTCTACTTCGGCAGCTGGATGTATGAATATTTATAAAGATTTAGTTAAATATAATATGGTGGATGCAATTGTTGCAACAGGTGCTTCCATAGTAGATATGGATTTTTTTGAAGCTCTTGGTTTTAAACATTATCAAGGTTCACAATTTCAAGATGATACTGAGCTGAGGGACAACTATATAGATAGAATTTACGATACCTATATAGATGAAGAAGAGCTTCAAATGTGTGATAAAATAATATGTGAAATTGCTAATAACCTAGAGGCGAGAAGCTATACTTCAAGAGAGTTCATTTATGAAATGGGAAAATATTTAAAAAATAACTCAAAGAAAAAAGACTCTTTAATTGAAACCGCTTTTAACAACAATGTTCCTATTTTCTGCCCTGCTTTTACCGACTCGAGCGCAGGATTCGGGTTAGTTATGCATCAAGAACAAAATCCAAAAAAACATATGACCATAGACTCGGTTAGAGAATTTAGAGAACTAACAGAAATTAAAATCAAGTCTAAAGGTTCTGGATTATTTATGATTGGTGGTGGTGTGCCTAAAAACTTTATTCAAGATACTGTTATTTGTGCTGAACTATTAGGAAAAGATGTAGACATGCATAAATATGCTGTTCAAATTACTGTTGCCGATAGTAGAGACGGAGCATGTAGCAGCTCCACATTAAAAGAGGCAAGCTCATGGGGCAAAGTAGATATTACGAAAGAACAGATGGTGTTTGCAGAAGCAACTAGTGTTTTGCCATTAATTGCTAGTGATGCTTACCATAAAGGTGAGTGGAAAAACAGAGCAAGAAAAAACTTTACAAAAATTTTTGAACAAAATTGAAATATCTCTCAAATAAAAACGGGTTTTTAGGAATTGATAATAAATTTAGCTTTAAAGAAAAAGCTGTAATTGTTCCATTTGGTTTAGAAAAAACAGTCAGTTATGGGGGAGGAACAAGAAATGGACCTAAAGAAATTATAAAAGCATCTCATCAAGTTGAACTGTATGATGAAGAGCTTAACTGCGAACCTTATAAAAAAATAGGTATTAAAACTTTAAAACCGTTTAAAATTGACAAAAATATTAAAAAAGCACTTAATAAAATTTCAAATATTAATAAAGAAATTTTAGATAAAAAACTTTTCCCAATGACTTTAGGTGGAGAGCATTCAATAACTCCTGGGTGTATTGTTCCTTTTACTAAAAAATATAAAAATATTTGTCTTTTGCATTTTGATGCCCATGCAGATTTACGTCAAAGCTATAATGGAGAAAAATTTTCACATGCCTCAGCAATTAGAAGATGTCTAGATTATAAAAATGTTTCTTTAATTTCATTTGGGATAAGAAACATCTCCGAAAGTGAAATCCCATATTTAAAAAAGAATTCTTCAAGAATAAATATTTTTTGGGCAAAAGATAAAAAAAGATGGAATTTATCTAAATTTAAAAAACTGATTAAAAACAAAACTGTTTATCTAACATTCGATGTAGACGGACTAGATTCAAGTATTATGCCTGCAACCGGTACACCTGAACCAGGAGGACTGTTATGGAACGAAACATTAGATATAATAAGAATTGCAGCTAAAAACTCGAAAATTGTTGGTGCAGATATAAATGAACTAGCTCCAATTAAAGGATTTAATTCTTATAATTTTCTTGTTGCAAAATTAGCTTATAAAATTTTGTCTTATAAATTTTTATATTAAACTTTAATTGGTTTAATAATTTTCAATAACATTCTAAATGGTATCAACATTATTATAGCAACTAAAATTTTTACCGCTAAATCTCCAAGAGATAAAGTAACCCAAGGTACCCCTGTTGCATAAAATGATATTGAGAAAAATAAAAATGTGTCGACTGTTGATCCAATCAAAGATGAAGTAAGTGGTGCAACAAACCACTCTTTTTTTCTTAATCGATCAAAAATTTGAATATCTAACAATTGAGCGGTAATAAAAGCTACCCCTGATCCAATTGCAATTCTAACAGAGATTAAATCTGCAAAATCAGTTGAGAATAACAATGTAAATATAATTCCTATTAAAAAGCCCAAATATACAATTTGCCTTGCTAATAATTTTCCATAAGATCTATTTGCTAAATCGGTTATTAAAAAAGCTATTGGGTAACTAAAAGCTCCATAAGTTAAAATCTCATTTAATCCAAAATAGTTTATTGGGAACTGAACTAAATAATTAGAAGATAGTACAACAACCCCCATCATTATAGATAGGGTGATAAATAATTTGTTCATTAAGCTGATTTAGCTACAGGTTTCTTTTTAAAAGGGGATTTAATTAAAACTACTTTTTTTAACTTTTTTAATCTAGGAGATAAATTTTTATTTTTTACAGTTTTTAAAAATTCATCAAAACTACCTTTTTTGTCAACTGACCTTACACCTGAGTTGCTTACAGTAAGTTTTAAACTTCTTCCAGTAAGCTCACTTGTAAATTTTACTTTTTTAAGATTGGGTAAAAATCTTCTTTTAGTCTTATTGTTAGCATGACTAACATTATGACCTTTCATAGGAATTTTACCGGTAAGTTCGCATTTTTTTGACATAATAACAGTGCCTATATAAGGGGAGATATTGAAGGCGTCAAGTTTAATACATTTAAGAAACAGTTTTATTTCCAACAATTTCTGTGAAATTTTTGACACCATCTCTTATTAATAATTCTTTTAGGTCTTTTTTAATCATGCCAGCAATATTGGGTCCTTGAAATACCATACCGGTATAAAGTTGAACATAATCTGCTCCTAATAAAAACTTATCATAAGCTGCCTTACCAGAATCAACACCGCCTACTCCAATTATTTTAATTTTACCTTTAATTAAATTGTAGAATTTACTTATTAAAAGATTTGATTTTTTTTCAATAGGTTTTCCAGATAAACCACCTTTTTGATGTCTCTGTATATTTTGAAGTGTTTCCCTAGAAGCTTCGGAAGTATTTGAAATTATTATTGCACTTATATCATTTTCTAAAAGTATTTCTGAAATTAAGTCAATTTGATTTTCATTTATATCTGGTGAAATTTTTACAGCTATAGGAATTTCAGTTTTTAATTTTTTTTTTTTCTCTGAGACAGATTTTAATAACTCTTTTAATTTATTCTCTTCATGAAAATTTCTAAGATTTTCAGTATTTGGTGAAGAAATATTAATTGTAATATAATCTGCAACCTCAGAAAATTTTTCTAATCCAATTAAATAATCATTCAATCTATCATTAGAGTCTTTGTTTGGACCTACATTTACACCTAGTAAACCTAGTTTTTTATTAGATTTTATTCTGTTTAATATTGTATCTGATCCATGGTTGTTAAAACCCAACCTATTAATTAATGCTTGATCTTCTACCAATCTAAATACTCTTGGTTTTTCATTTCCATATTGTTTTAATGGTGTAACCGTGCCCACTTCAACAAATCCAAAACCCAATTTAAATAAAGGGTTGTATACCTCTGCATTCTTATCAAAACCTGCTGCAATACCGATAGGATTATCAAGATCTCGATTAAATAATTTGGTTTTTAAAAGGGGATCATTTTTGTTTTCATCAAATATATTTGATACTAAATTGAGTTTAAGAGATTGAATTGCTAAAAAATGTGCTCTTTCAGGATCTATTTTAAATATTAAAGATCTTAAATTTGAATACATTATTTTAATTTACTAATTATCAATTCTTTTGTTTCGTTAACACCGAAAAAACTTATAAAAAAACCCATTCTAGGTCCATTTTCATCTCCAAACACCACCTCATAAATTAACTTAAACCAATCTCTTAAGTTTTCTGCATACCCATTCTCTTTACCTGTTGAATAAATTAAAGTTTGTATATCCTCTGGAGACATCTGATCATTACATCGTTCTAAAGTTTTAACTAAAGCTTGTAGCGCTAATTTTTCATTTTCAGATGGATTTTTATATTTTTTTTGAGCCTTAATAACATCATTAAAATACTTGATTGCATAACCAACTAGTCCATCAAAAATTGGAAAGTTTTTTTCATGAATGTTAGATTTATATTTTTTAACAAACTTCCATAATAAATCTTTGTTATCAGCATTGCTTGTTTCAACTAAATTCAACAACATTGAAAAAGTCATAATCATATCTTCTTTTGGAATGTTTCCATTATGAACATGCCAAACAGGATTCATTACTAATTGTTGTTCTGTTTGTTTTTTTGATTTTTCAATATTATCGAGGTACTCATCTACAGCTTTAGGCACTATTTCTTTATAAAGTTTTTTTGCTCTTTTTGGATTTTGATACATGTATAATGATAAGCTTTCAGGTGAAGCATATTTTAACCACTGGTCGATAGTAATACCATTTCCTTTTGATTTTGAAATTTTTTCACCCTTTTCATCAAGAAATAATTCATAAGCAAATCCTGATGGATGTTTTTTACCAATTAAATTTATGATTTTGGTCGATAAAATTGCACTTTCAATAAGGTCTTTTCCATACATTTCAAAATCTATATCCAGAGCATACCATCTCATTGCCCAATCAACTTTCCATTGTAATTTACAATTCCCATCTAAAATACTAGATTCTAATTTATTACCTTTGTTATCAAAAATTATTTTAGAATTTTTTTTATCAATTTCTATAACTGGTATTTCTAGTACATACCCTGTGTCTGGACAAATAGGTAAAAAAGGACAGTAAGTTTGTTGACGTTCTTTGCCCAAAGTTGGAAGTATAATATTCATTATACCATCATAATTTTCTAAAATAATTTTTAATGTTGGGTTGAAAAAACCACCTTTGTATAAGGATGTAGAACTTTTAAAACTGTATTTAAAATTAAAACTGTTTAAAAAATCTTTTAACATTTCATTATTATGTTCTCCAAAACTTGCAAATTTTTCAAATGGATCTGGAACTTGTGTTAATGGTTTGTGTAAATTTTTATTTAGTAATTCCTGATTAGGAACATTATCAGGAACTTTTCTTAAACCATCCATATCATCAGAAAAAGTAATTATCTCTGTTGGTAAATCTGTAAGCTGGTTTAAAGCATTCACCATCATTGAAGTCCTTGCAACTTCACCAAATGTTCCGATATGAGGAAGGCCACTTGGACCATATCCTGTTTGAAGGGTAATTTTCCCTTTTTTATCAATAAATGATTTTCTCTCACGAAGCATTTTTTTTGCTTCAACGAAAGGCCAAGCACTTGTTTTATCTAAAATTTCTTTTTTAATCACGAATATATCTTTTATAAAATCTTAAATTGGCGATTTTATTAATTCTTATAGAGTTGAAATTTATTTACCATAAAATAATGTTCTTTCAAAATGTCTAATTATAAAACTGTTTTTTTTACACTAGGAATTTTGCAAATAATTTTAGGGGTCTCAATGTTCATCCCTATAATTGCTCAATTTGTTTATTCCGAAATAGATTCATCATTTTTTGGTGCATCTATTGTAACTATAATTTTTGGATCATTATTTTTTCTTTCAAATCTAGACCACGATAAGAAGTTAAATTTACAACAAGCATTTTTATTAACTGCTTTGTCTTGGTTAAGTATTGCTATTTTTGGATCTTTACCATTTATATTTTCGACTATGGAGCTTTCAATTACTAATGCTTTTTTTGAGAGTATGTCTGGTATTACAACAACTGGATCTACAATTATTTCTGACTTAGAGAATACACCAAAAGGTATTCTATTATGGAGAGCATTACTTCAATGGCTGGGTGGTATTGGTATAATTGTGATGGCAATTACCCTAATGCCTATAATGAATGTTGGTGGTATGCAATTATTTAAAATTTCTAGCAACGACTCATCTGAAAAAATTCTTCCTAAATCGAAAGAAATAGCTTTGAGACTTATTTATATTTATTCAGTTCTAACCGCTCTTTGTGCATTATCATATTGGATATTTGGAATGGGAAAATTTGATAGTTTAACTCATTCTATGACTACTATAGCTACAGGTGGATTTTCAAATTATAATCAATCTATAGGGTATTTTAACAGTGTTCCTATAGAAATATCATCGATGATCTTTATAATTTTAGGAAGTATTCCATTTATTACATACATTAAATTTATTAGTGGTAATAAAAGAATATTTTTAAACGATATTCAAATCAGAACATTTATTAAAATAATAATTATAAGCATTCTTATATTGTCAATATATTTATTATTTAATAATAACGGAAACTTTAGTTTAAGATCTATTTTTTTTAATACGATTTCAATATTGACAGGAACAGGTTATGTTAATGCCGAATTTGATGGTTGGGGAAGCTTTCCAATAACAATATTTCTTGCACTAATGTTTATCGGGGGCTGTGCAGGATCAACTACTTGTGGTGTTAAAATTTTTAGAATTCAAATTCTATATTTATTTATATTAAATCAACTAAAAAAAATTATATATCCAAAAGGAATATTTATAATTAAATATGATCAAGGATCCGTTGATGATAAATTTATTGCATCAATAATTTCATTTATTTATTTTTACTTTGTTATTTTTTTTATTTTAGCTGCATTATTGTCATTAACAGGTCTCGATTTTATAACTGCTATCTCTGGAGCAGCAACATCAATATCAAATGTTGGTCCAGGTTTGGGTCCTATTATTGGTCCTAATGGAGATTTTTCAGCTTTACCTGATATTTCTAAATGGATCTTAACTGTAGGTATGATTTTGGGTAGACTTGAGTTGTTTGCAATATTAGTATTGTTCTTACCATCTTTTTGGAGAAATTGATTATGTCTGAAACAAAGAAACAAACATGGCTTGAATCTCTCGCAGTTTATAGAGACATTCGAATGGTAAGAATTCTTTTATTAGGTGCAATAAGTGGTTTCCCATGGGTATTAATTGCAAGCAGTTTGAGTCTTTGGCTTAAAGAAGAAGGTCTTAGTAGATCAACAATTGGATGGGCAGGTTTAATTTTTGGAGTATACGCTTTCAATTATTTGTGGGCTCCCATTATAGATAGAATTCAAATTCCAATACTAACAAAAAAATTAGGCCATAGAAGAGGCTGGATAGTTTTGATGCAATTAATTATTTTGTTAAGTCTTGTTGTTTGGAGTGTGATTAATCCAACTGAAAATTTGGCTTTATTAATTACTGTAGGTTTATTTATTGCTATAGCATCAGCAACCCAAGATATAACTGTAGATGCATTAAGAATTGAACAGATAAATGAAAATGAAGGAAAATCAATGGCTGCTGGTGCAGCTATGGCTGTTGTTGGTTGGTGGACTGGGTATAAATTAGGTGGAGTTGTTGCTTTATTTACAGCAGAATACTTTGAAAACCTGGGTGTTGCCGACTATTGGCAAGCTACTTTTTTAATTTTAGGTGTTTTAATAATTTTAATGAATATAGGATTAATGTTTGTTCATGAACCTATAGAAACAAATAGACAAGCAAAGCAAAGAGAAACAGACAAATTGATCGAAGGAAAACTTGGATCTAGCAATATAATTACAAATTTTATCGCATATATTACAGGAACTATAGGCGGACCCATTATTAGTTTTTTTAGAAAAAATGGTTTTGCCATTGCAGCTGGAATTTTAGGATTTGTTTTCTTGTTTAAGATAGGTGAGGCATTTATGGGAAGAATGTCTATTGTTTTTTATAAAGAAATTGGTTTCTCCAAAGGTCAAATTGCAATTTATTCAAAAGGACTTGGTTGGATAACAACAGTAGTGTTTACTTTGTTGGGTGGAATAATGGCCATGAGAGCTGGAACAATTAAAACTATGTTCTTTGCTGGTGGGTTAATGGCTATAACAAATCTTTTATTTGCAGTTTTAGCATGGACTGGAAAATCAGAAATTTTATTTGCAATTGCGGTTATAGCTGATGATATCACAGCAGCTTTTGCAACTGTAGCATTTGTTGCATTTATATCATTACTAGTTGATAGAACTTATACAGCGACACAGTATGCATTACTTGCTTCAATTGGTACTGCTGGCCGTACTACTTTGGCTTCATCTTCAGGAGCTTTAGTTGACTGGTTAAACGGAGATTGGGGAACATTTTTTGTTTTAACGACTATTATGGTGATACCATCGTTAATTTGTTTGTGGTTAATTAAAAACAAAATTAAAATTGGTGCAAAATAATTTTTATTTCATTGGTAATTTTTCGAATATTTACAAAAATCCTTCGAGAAAATCTGAAGTAACTTCACAAATTGTGTATGGTGAAAAATTCAAAATTTTAGCAAAAAATAAAGGTTGGATAAAAATTAAAACTTTATTTGATAATTATAAGGGGTTTATAAAAAATTCAAAATATATAGAAAAATTTAGCCCCAATTATAAGGTCAGTTCACTAAAAGCAAAGATTTATAAAAAACCTGGAATTGGAACTAGCAGTTGGCTTCCACTTGCATCTAAATTATCTGTAATTGAGCAAAATAGGAATTACGTAAAAATTGAAAAAAATAAATGGATTAAAAAAGTAGATATAAAAAAATTAACTCATAAAGAAAATAATTTTACAAAAATATTTAAAAAATTTTTAAATGTAAAATATGTTTGGGGTGGAAAAACATTCCAGGGTATTGATTGCTCAGCCTTATTACAAATATTTTTTTGTTATAATAACTTGTTTTATCCAAGAGATACAAGAGATCAGATCAAATATACAAAAAAGAATTCAAAAAAAAGAAAATTTAAAAAAGGAGATATTATTTTTTGGAAAGGTCATGTTGCAATGTGTTTAAATTCCGAAAAACTAATTCATGCTTATGGTCCAGAAAGAAAAGTAATTATTATGCCAATTATAGAAACAATTAATAAAATTCAAAAGACCGCCAACCTAAGTGTAAAAAAAGTATCTAGAATAAAATATTAATTTCTTCCGAAGTCAGGCTTATCAATATCTTGTTTCAATTTGATGATTTTTGACCTTACTTTTTTAGTCTGAATAAGTTTCTTTACGATAGACTTATTATTTTTTGAATTAATATCTTTTTTAAATTGATTTAAATTTTTAATAAATAAATCAATTGCTTTTGAAATATTATTTTTATTGTTAAAAAAAATATCTCTCCACATGATTTCATTTGATGCTGCAATCCTAGAAAAATCTCTTAATCCACCAGCGCTATATTTAATTAGCTCATAATTTTGTTTTTTCTCAAAGTCTTGAGCAGATTTAACCAGATTATATGCAATTAAGTGTGGTAAATGACTAGTAATAGAAAAAATTTTGTCATGTTTTTCAGCGCTCATAACAACTACTTTTGCTCCAATTTTTTTCCAAAACTTAGTTAGAATATTTATATTTTTTTTCTTAATATTTTTTTCTTTAATTATTATACACCATCTATCAGTAAACATATTTTCTTTACCATGCTCTGGTCCACTGACCTCTGATCCAGCTATCGGGTGACTTTGAATCCAATGAATACCTTTCTTCAAAAATTTATTTATAATTTTAGAAGTTTCAGTTTTTGAAGAACCAATATCTGTAATCAATGTTTTTGATGGTATAAATTTATTAATTTTTAAAATAATATTTTTGTATTCACTCATTGGTGTACAAAAGATGATTAAATCGGAATTACTTGCACCTTCTTTTAATGATTTAACAATTGTTCCAGGTAATTTTAGTCTTTTTATCTTAGCAATATTAGATTTTGATTTTTCGTAAATAAAAATTTTTTTTGCTATTTTTTTTTTACTAATACTCCTTAATAAAGATGAACCTAATAATCCACAGCCAATAATTAAAATATTTTTCATTTTTTCAATACTTGCTTAATAATACTCATAAACTTTAAGTTTTCCTTTTTAGATCCAATAGTTAATCTTAATTTATTCTTTATATGATAACCATCTTCTGTTGATCTTAAAATGATTCCCTTATTTTTAAGTTTTTCATACAAAAATTTTGCTGAATACCTGCATTTTTCAAAATTAAGTAACAAAAAATTTGCTGAAACTGAATTTGAAAAAATATTATATGTCTCAAGAAATTTCTTAATTTTTCTAGAATATAATAAATTATGTCTAATCGATTTATTTATGAAAACTTTATCCTTTAGTGACTCAATGGCAGCTAATTGAGCAATACCATTTAC
>CACEJN010000016.1 GCA_902559935.1 uncultured Pelagibacteraceae bacterium
CTGATTGTGTATATAAATGTACAGCAGGTGTCCAACCACCAGCAACTCCTAAGCAATCACATGAAATAGAAATTTTACTTCCAGTGACTGATGTTCCATCATTAGATAGCTTCATGATTGAAACACTATTTAATCTTTTGTATCCAGCAGTATCAACAATTGTATGTGACCAGTAAACTTTAATACCAGTTTCTTTTACTTTTTTAACAATTTTACTTTCTGATTGTTCTCTAATATCAATTATTGCTTCAACATTGATACCCTTGTTGTATAGTGACATAGCACTTTCATATGCACTATCATTATTAGTAAAAAATACATTTTTACTACCACACGCAACACCATAAAATTCACTATATTTTTTTATAGCAGATGAAAGCATTACACCTGGTCTATCATTATTATTAAATATCAAAGGTCTTTCTAAAGCACCTGTAGCCAAAATAACTTTCTTAGCTCGAATTTTAAAAAGTCTTTGTCTGATTTTATTTATTTTATCTTTAGCCTCTAAATGATCAGTTAGATTTTCTCTAGCCAAAAGATAATTATATTGATGGTAAGCAGCAACACTTGTTCTAGTTTTTATTTCAAGATTTTTAATACCTTTAAGCCCCTCTATTTCTTTTTTTAACCACTCTGAAGGGGTTTTATTATCAATTTTGTTGAATTCATTATTTTCATAAATAGTTGATCCACCAAGTTCATTTTTTTCATCAACTAACAACGTTTTAAAATTATTTTTAGCTGCATTTTTTGCTGCCAGTATTCCCGATATACCTGCGCCTACAACCAACACATCACAGTAAACATTTCGGTGGTCATAAATGTCAGGGTCACTCGATGTTGGTGATTTTCCTAAACCTGCTGAGTGTCGTATGAAAAATTCATACTTCTCCCAGAAACTAGCAGGCCACATAAATGTTTTGTAATAAAAACCTGCTGGAAAAAAAGGGGAGAGAAAATTGTTTATTCCACCAATATCAAATTCTACACTTGGCCAACAATTTTGACTTGATGCCTCCAAACCTTCATAAATCTCTACTTCAGTTGCTCTGACATTGGGTTCCGTTCTATTGGTACTAGGGTTTATTTGAACTATAGCATTTGGTTCCTCTGAACCTGATGTCATAATTCCTCTTGGTCTATGATATTTAAAACTTCTTCCAACTAAATGAACATCATTTGCAAGTAATGCTGATGCTAAAGTATCGCCTTTAAATCCATGGTAAGTTTTGCCATTAAATTTAAAGGAAATCCTATTAGTTTCATCAATGTACTCGCTGGATTTTACTCTTAGGTTTTTAGTCATTTTATTGAGAAGGTGGTTTTTCACCCATTTTGTAAATTGCTTTTATTTCATCGTTAGAAGTATCTCTAACCATATTAAACCATTTACGACAACCATGTGCATGGTTCCATCTTTCAAATTGAACCCCTTTAATATTTTTTCTCATAAATAAATATTCTGCCCACTCATCATCACTTAATTCTGTTGGTTGCTTAGGTCTTTCGATATGAGCTTCACCGCCAGCCTTAAATTCTTGCTGATCTCGTTCTCCACAGTATGGACAAGTTATTAAAAACATTAATGAGCAACCGCTGCAGCACCATGTTCATCAACAAGGTCTCCGCTTACAAATCTATTTAAATTAAATGCAGCATTAAGTTTGTGTGGCTCATCATTTGCGATAGTATGTGCAAACAAATCTCCAGATCCGGGAGTTGCTTTAAATCCTCCAGTACCCCAACCACAATTAAAGTATAATCCTTTAATTGAAGTTTTACTTAAAATTGGACTAGCGTCAGGACAAATATCTACTATTCCTCCCCATTGTCTTAACATTCTCATTCTACTGAAAATTGGATATAATTCTAAAATAGCATTTAATGTTCCCTCAACTATTTGATGACTACCTTTTTGAGTATAAGAAACATAATCATCTGTTCCAGCACCAATGACCAATTCTCCTTTATCAGATTGACTAACATAAGCATGCACTGCATTAGACATTACAACAGTATCAATAATTGGTTTTACAGGCTCAGAAACTAAAGCTTGTAAAGGTTTACTTTCAAGTGGTAGTCTTAGACCCGCCATATTAGCTATTACGCTAGAATGGCCAGCTGCAACTACACCAACTTTCTTAGTTTTTATAAATCCTTTTGTTGTTTCTATTCCTTCAACACTATCTCCATTTCTTTTAATTCCTTTAACTTCACAATTTTGAATAATATCAACACCCATTGCATCGGCTCCTCTTGCATATCCCCAAGCAACAGCATCATGTCTTGCTGTACCAGCTCTTCGTTGTAAAGTTCCTCCTAAGACAGGGTATCTAATATCTGGTGATGTGTTTATAATTGGACAAAATTTTTTAACTTCTTCAGTGCTTAAGTAGACTGCATCAATTCCATTTAGTCTATTTGCATGTGTTCGTCTTTTTAAATCTCTAACATCTTGTAAATTATGTGCAAGGTTCATTACACCTCTTTGACTAAACATTACATTGTAGTTTAGTTCTTGAGACAAATCTTCCCAAATTTTTAATGCATGATCATATAATCCTGCACTTGCGTCCCATAAATAATTTGATCTAATAATTGTAGTATTCCGTCCAGTATTTCCACCGCCTATCCAACCTTTCTCAACTACAGCAATATTATTCATATTGTGTTTTTTTGCTAAATAGTAGGCTGTTGCTAATCCATGGCCACCACCACCAACAATAACTGCATCGTACTCCTTTTTAGGAGCAGGATCTTTCCATGCTCTTTGCCAATTTTCATGATACGAAAAAGCATTTTTGATTAACGAAAATACTGAGTACTTATTTCTCATAATAATTGAATAATTACTTTATATATATTGAATTTTCAATACAATCGCTTAATACACAATGTCATATGGAAGAGTGGGTGAGAGGCTGAAACCAGTCGTTTGCTAAATGACCGTGCGAGGAAACTTGTACCGAGGGTTCGAATCCCTCCTCTTCCGCCACTAAAATAGAGGCTGATCTTTAAAAAAGTTTTTCATAGGTACAGGTCGTTGTTCCAAAATATATCTATAGACATTATAGTTTTCCATTACACGCTGTACGTAATTTCTTGTTTCTCTAAATTTTATTAATTCAACCCAATCAACATAATCGACTTGTTTTTTTTGTGGATCTTTATTTATTTTTTTCCAATATTTAACTCTATTAGGTCCAGCATTATATGCAGCGACTGCAAAAGGGTAGGCACCATCATATTGTAGAATTAAACCTGCAATATAATGTGAACCTAAATTAATATTATATTCTGGATCAGTGGTTAATCTTGATTTTGAATAAGGAAGTTTGGCTTGTTTTGAAACTAATTTTGCTGTGTAGGGCATCAATTGCATTAATCCTTTTGCACCCGCATGACTGTTAGCTTCTAAATCAAATTCACTTTCTTGTCTAATTATAGATAAGATCAAAGCACTTTCTGGAATTTTTCTTTTATTAATATATTTGGGAGTACTAATTATTGGATAATTATATTTATTATGAAATCTTTTTTGGTAAGAAGCAATTTTTGAAACCTGAATAGCAAAATCATATCTGTTTATACTTGTAGCTAATTCTGCAGCCAAAACTTCACTACCTTTACCTATATTGTCGTTAGCTAAATGTCTTAAAATATGTTTTGTGTATTTATCTTTCTTTAATTCATCTAGAAGATAAGAAATTTTTACAAGCTCTTTATTAAAAAATTGAATTCTATATTTTGGATCAATTTCCATATCTTTTTCTAACTCAAATTTTCCATTTGGATTTAATTTTAAAAAAGCTAGCTGACCATAGTAAGTAGTAAGATATTTTGTAGCTTCTCTGTACCAATTATTTGATTGCTCTCTTTCGCCTATTTTTTCATATGCTCTTCCAAGCCAATACGCGCCTCTAGATAAACTTATTGGATAACTAACATTTTCATAAAAATTTTTAAAATGATTTTTAGCAGTCAAAGGGTCGTTTAAAAAACTTAATGCTATCCATCCACTCATCCATTCAGCAGCCGCATATTCAGATCCTTCAGTCATTCCATGATTGCTTGAAATTTTATATGAAATTTCATATTTTTTTTTATAAAGCAATGCTCTTGAGATAATTTCTCTTTCTTTCCACCACTTATCAGGTCTAACTAAATACTCTTTATCATTTCTTATTTTCAATAAAATTTCTGTTGAAGAATCTACACGTCCTTTTTTTCTTCTCCATTTCAATCGATCATAGTTTAATCCAGAATCATTTTTAAATTTTTCAGGAACATTTGCTATAGCTTGGTCAACCCCATAGCCTTTACTCATTAAGAGATGTCTTGCGTTATATAAAAGTTCATAATCTTTTGGTAGATATCTTATTAACCTTTGTAAATCCCAACGATCTCCATTCCAAGCTAAATAATCAGCTCGTTTGATATAGTCATCTGCATTTAAATATTTTTTATATTTTTTTCTAAAATATTTTAATTCATTTTTGGATAAATCCGCTGTTATCCAGCCTTCTTTAATTAGTTTTATTCCTTTATTTTTTTCACCAATTAAAACATGACTTTCTCCAAGTATCATTTTTCCATAGCCGCTTAATGGATCTTTTTCTCCAAACCAATTTATTATTTTTTTTGGTGAAACACTTTCTGTAGACATTTTATGTTCAGCAAGATATTTTACCCTGCTTATTCTAGGATAATCTGAATTTTTATTTAAAAAAACTTGATAATCGTAAAATGACGCCTGGTTACCAGACGTTAAAAGATGTCTCCATTGTATAAAATTATAAATAGATTTGTCTTTTGCTTTTTTTGCTATTTTAAGCGCAGAAGACCATTTACTCTTCTGCATTTCTGAAATAGCTTTTTTAGCTAACCCGAAGTCTTTTTTACTATAATATCTTGAAATCTTAATATTCTTAGCTGTGCTAGTACCAGCTATAGTTGGTTTTTTCTTTGGTATTTTAAAACTTAATTTTTTTTCTTTTAAAACCAACTCTTTTTTAACAATCACTTCTTCGATTTTAATTTCTTTGGTTTTCGTGGGCTTCTTTAATGGTTTAAGGATATTTATAGATATTTTCTTTTGAATTTCTTCTTTACTTAAAATAGGTTTTTTTAAAGGTACAACTGAATTGATTTCAGCAAAGAGATTATTTGAAAATATTAATATGGATACGGTGAAACCTAAAAATAATATTTTTTTGAGCATAATCTTTTAGTATATGAATCTTTAAACTATGTTATAAGTATTTATGTTCAAAGGATCAAATGTTGCTTTAATTACACCATTTAAAAATAATGGTCTAGATGAGGAAGCATATATAAAATTAATCCATTTCCACATCGATAATGGTACTAATGGACTTGTGCCGGCTGGAACAACAGGTGAATCCCCTACGTTAAATCATGATGAGCATCAAAGAATAATAGATTTATGTATAAAAGAAAGTAATGGAAAAATTCCAGTTATTGCTGGTACGGGTTCCAACTCAACTGAGGAGGCTATTTCTTTAACTACACACGCAGAAAAAGCAGGAGCTAACGGCGCTTTGATAGTTACACCCTATTATAATAAACCAACTCAAGAAGGTTTGTATCAACATTATAAAGCAATTAATGACAAGTGTGGCATTCCAATTATAATTTATAATATTCCTGGTAGATCTGTGATTGATATGTCAGTGGATACAATGGCCAGACTCTATGAATTAAAAAATATAGTTGGTGTTAAAGATGCAACAGGTGATTTAGATAGAGTTAATCAGACACTTGAAAAAATGGGTAAAGATTTTATTCAATTAACAGGTAATGATGATAATGCTTTTGAATTTAATAAACGTGGTGGTGTAGGTACTATTAGTGTAACAGCTAATATTGCACCTAAACTTTGTTCAGATTTTCAAAAATTCTCCAAATCAGACACCGATAATGAAATGAAAGAAGCAGAAAGATTAAATAAAATATTACAACCAGTTCATCACTCAATGTTTGTTGAGAGCAATCCTAGTCCTGTAAAATATGCTGCAAAACTTTTAGGACTTTGTGATGACAATGTAAGACTACCACTTGTAAAAGTAACAGACACAACAAAAGAAATTGTAAAAAAAGCTCTACAGTCTGCTAAGTTAATTTAATGAAGAAAAAAACCAATCCTGGTTTGAAAATCATTTGTTTAAATAGAAAAGCTAGTTTTAACTATTTTTTTGAAGATCTTTTTGAAGCTGGAATTGTTTTAAAGGGATCAGAGATTAAATCAGTAAGAGAGGGCAAGGTGAATATCGCTGAGTCTTATGCTGTTGAAAAGAGAGGTGAAATTGTTTTAATTAATTCACATATATCTCCATACAAGCAAGCTAGTTACTCTAATCATAATCCAACCGATGATAGAAAATTGCTTCTTAATAAAAAAGAAATAAATAAATTGATAGGTAAAATGCAAAGAGATGGTTTCACATTAGTTCCAACAAAAATGTATTTTAAAAAAGGAAAGGCTAAAATAGAACTAGCTGTTGCAAAAGGGAAAAAGCAATATGATAAAAGAGCAACAAAAAAAAGTAGAGATTGGAATCGTGAAAAGGCAAGATATATTAGAAAATCAAGCTAAAATTGTTTTTTTAGGAATAGGTTCAAATTTAGGTATAAGAAAAAGAAATATAGAAAAAGCAAAATTTTTATTAGCAGAACAT
Organism: uncultured Pelagibacteraceae bacterium; assembly: GCA_902559935.1. Lineage (GTDB taxonomy): Bacteria > Pseudomonadota > Alphaproteobacteria > Pelagibacterales > Pelagibacteraceae > Pelagibacter. The sequence continues at coordinate 6,702 of CACEJN010000016.1, forward strand.
AACTTAGATGTTCTCTCGGTATCCAGTTATTATGAAACCCCTTCCTGGCCTGACCCACGAAATCCCAAGTTCTTAAATATAATTTTAAAATTAAAATGTTATTACAATCCTCAAGAACTATTAAAAATATGCAAATCTATAGAAAATCAATTAGGTAGAAAGAAAGCAAAAAAAAATGCACCTAGAACATGTGACTTAGATATAATCGATTTTAATAATTTGGTATCAAAAAAAAATTCTAAGATTAATTTACCTCATAAAATGATGCACAAAAGAAACTTTGTATTATTTCCATTATTTGAGATTCAAAAGAATTGGATCCATCCTGATAAACAAATTGATGTTAAAACCTTGATTTCTCTGCTTCCTGATAGAGACATTAGATCTATTAAACAAATTTGATTTAATGGTATAATATCAATTATGCTTAATTCAAATGAACTTATAAATAAAGTTAAGGATTACAATAAATTTCTTAATCCTGAAAAATTAGATAAAGCATATAATTTTGCAGTTAAAGCACATAAGAGTCAAAAAAGAGCTTCGGGTGATCCTTATTCTGTTCACCCAATTGAGGTCGCAAATATTTTAACTGAATTAAAATTAGATAGCGCTACAATTACAACTGGTCTATTGCATGACACTATAGAAGATACTTTTGCAACTTATGAAACTATCAAACAAGAATTTGGTGATGAGGTTGCTGATTTAGTAGACGGTGTTACGAAAATTTCAGCATTTGAAAATTCAGCTGGAGCTAATTCTAAAGTTGAAAATTTCAGAAAATTAATTTTAGCAACATCAAAAGATATTAGAGTTCTGCTAGTTAAAATTGCTGATCGACTACATAACATGAGGACCATTAAAGCGATTACTAAAGAGGATAAAAGAAAAAGAATAGCTCAAGAAACTATGGAAATTTATGCGCCATTAGCTGATAGAATGGGAATGCACAGAATAAGAGACGAACTTGAGGATTTATCTTTTGAAATTTTAAATAATGATGCAAGAAAATTAATAAAAAAAAGGCTTGATGAAATAAAATTGGACAGAAAAGATTTATTTGAAGAACAATCTTTTGAGTTAAGTGAAATCTTAAATGATAATGAAATTAATGCCGAGATACATGGTAGAGAAAAGACACCTTTTTCAATTTGGAGAAAGGTCCAAAAAAAAAGAGTTTCACTTGAACAAATAACAGACATTATTGGATTTAGGATAATTTTAAAAAAAGTAGATGATTGCTACAAAACTCTCGGGATTTTTCATAAAAAATGGAATTGCATACCAGGTAAATTCAAAGATTATATTTCATCTCCAAAAATCAATGGTTATAAATCTATTCATACTTCAGTAATTGGTTCAAATAAAAAACCAATAGAAATTCAAATTAGAACACATGAAATGCACGAATTTGCAGAAAGAGGTGTCGCATCTCATTGGCAGTATAAATCTTCTGAAAAATTTAATTCTTTAAGTTGGAAGGAGTATGATTGGTTAAAAGATCTTGTTGAGATTATAGAAAAAAATGAAAACCCTGAAGATTCATATGAGTATACAAAACTACAAATGTTTCAAGAAAACGTATTTTGTTTTACACCAAAAGGTTCAGTTATAAAATTACCTAAAGACGCAACTGCTATAGATTTTGCATATGCTGTTCATACTAAAATTGGTAATTCAGCAGTTGGTTGTGAAATTAATGGAAACAAAAGCGAATTACAAACTATCTTAAGAAATGGTGATCGAGTAAATATCATAACATCTAAAAATAATTCACCGTCACTTCACTGGATACCAACTACTAAAACAGGCAAAGCTAGAGCAGCAATAAGAAGATATTGGCATGATAAAGGAGAGCAAAAAGAGGAAAAAACAAAAAAATATAATACCACTCTATGGATGTCATTACCTGATAAGCCAGGTCAGTTAGGAGATATAAGCTCACTCATTGGAAGTCACAAATTAAATATATCGAGCTTAGAAATGGCTGGTAAAAATCCCAATTATATTAATTTTAAATTTAAATTAATTATTAGAAACCTTAAGAATTTTACTAATTTTATTGCAGAGCTAAAACAAAAGAGTATAAAATTTAAGATAATTAGACACGAAGAAAAAAGAAATGCTTTCACACAAAAAATCCTTAAATATTTTAAAAAAAACTAATGCATTATTAGAAGGTCACTTTGTTCTATCCTCAGGTCTACATTCTTCAAAATATATTCAGTGTGCAAAACTCTTAAGTTTCCCTAATTTAGCCAATAAAATTTGTAAATCTTTAGCAAATAAAATTAAAAAAAAATTTAAAAAAATTGATTTAATACTAGCTCCTGCAATGGGAGGTGTAATTATTGGATATGAAATTGGAAAATTGCTAAAAAAAGAAACAATTTTTTGTGAACGAGTAAATGGTAAATTTACTCTCAGAAGAGGATTCAATATTAAAAAAGGATCAAGAGTATTAATTATAGAAGATGTAATCACTACAGGAAAATCAAGTTTGGAGTGTGTTAAATTGATTAAAAAATCAAAAGCAAAATTAATTGGTTTTGCATCTATTATTGATCGATCAACCAAACAATCTTTAAAAATAAAAACTGGAATAACATCTCATTTAAAAATTGATGTTGCAACTTATAAAGCAAATAAATTACCACCAGAACTTAAATCTATACCAATAACAACCCCAGGAAGTAGATTTATTAAGTGAAAAGGTTAGGTGTAAATATAGATCATATTGCAACTTTACGAAACGCTCGTGGAGAGAAACATCCTGATCCACTATACGCAGCTAAAAAAGTTATTAGTTATGGAGCCGATTCTGTAACAATTCATTTAAGAGAAGATAGAAGACATATAAATGATATTGATGCAAAAAAAATCTGTGGTTTAAGAACTGTGCCTGTAAATCTTGAAATTTCTATGAACAAAGAAATTGTTAATAAAGCACTTAAGATAAAACCAAGTTTTATTTGTTTAGTTCCAGAAAATAGAAAAGAAATAACTACTGAGGGAGGTTTAAATATAAAAAATAATCATAATAAATTAGAGAAAATAATTAAACAATTTAAAAAAGTAAAGATAAGAACAAGTTTATTCATTAATCCATCTCCAACTGATATTAGACTTGCTAAAAAATTAAATGTTGATTGCATTGAAATACATACTGGAAAATTAGCAAACCTAGTTAAATCAAAAAAAAATTATACTAGTGAATTAAACAGAATTAAAAAAAGTGCAAAATTAGCATCAAGTTTAAATTTAGAAGTTCATGCTGGTCATGGTTTAGACTATAAAACTACCAAAATGTTAACAAAAATAATAGATATTGAGGAATATAATATTGGACATTTTATAATTGGGGAGTCAATATTTGATGGACTTTCAAAAGTAATTAAAAACTTTAAAAAAATTATAAAAAAATAAATGAAAATTCTAGGTATTGGAGTTGATATTGTTGAAAATAAAAGAATTCAAAAATCGATTAAAAATTCTTTATTTAAAAAAAGAATTTACTCATCTAAAGAATTGAAACAATCTAATGCAGTAAACAATAAAGTAGCTTATTTTTCGAAGAGATTTGCTGCAAAAGAAGCATTTTCCAAAGCTCTTGGTACAGGTTTTCGTATGAATTTAAATTTTAAAGATATAGAAGTTGTTAATGATAAAAAAGGAAAGCCTTATTACGTTAAAAATAAAAAAATTACAAAAATTGTACAAAAGAACTTTAAAATCAAAAATTTTAAATGTTTTTTATCAATTTCGGATGAAAAAAATTATTCAACAGCATTTGCAATTATTCAAACATCATGAAATTAGATAAAAATTTTTTTTCAGAAAATATAAAAACTTTAATTTACGCTTTAATAATTGCAGTTATAATTAGATCGCTTTTAGTACAACCATTTTATATTCCATCATCATCCATGGAACCTACTTTATTAGTAGGTGATAGGTTGTTTGTAACAAAATATACCTATGGATATAGCAAACACTCATTTCCTTTTAGTCCTCCAATATTAAACAAAAGAATTATGTTTAGTAGTCCTGAAAGAGGTGATGTAATTGTATTTAAAACACCAGCAGATAATCGAACAGATTACATTAAGAGATTAATTGGTTTACCTGGTGATAAAATTCAATTTATAGACTCTAATTTATATTTAAATAATTCTGAAATTCTTAAATCTAAAATTAATAACAAAACTACAATTTTCTGTGGTGACAAAAGTATTGATGTTTATAGATTTGAAGAAAAACTTTCAAATGGTAAAAAATTTCATACTGTTTATTTAAAAGATTATACCTATCAAAATTCTGATGTGTTTACCGTACCTAAAGATCATTATTTCTTTTTAGGGGATAACAGAGATTGTTCTAAAGATAGCAGGTACTTAACAAGTGTTGGATATGTGCATAAAGATAACTTAGTAGGAAAAGCTCAATTTATATTTTTCTCTTCAGATAAAAGAATAGGAAGTTTTATTGAATTTTGGAAATGGCATAAGTCAATAAGATTTAATAGAACCTTTAATAAAATCAATTAATGAAAATTAACTATCAAAGTTTAGAAAAAAAAATTGATTTAAAATTTAAAAATAAAGATCTACTTGTTCAAGCCCTCACACATAAAAGCTTTAATCCAAATGAAAATAATGAAAAGATAGAATTTCTGGGTGATAGAGTTCTTGGTTTAGTGATAGCAAAAAAACTTTTAGAAATTTATCCAGATGAAAAAGAAGGTATTCTTGATAAGAAATTTGCATCGCTGGTGAATAAAAAAACTTGTCTGGATATAGCAAAAAAAATCAATTTAGCTAGTTATGTTAAAACGTTTAACCCTAACAATAAAAAAATAAAAATTGAGGACAAAATTATATCTGATAGCTGTGAAGCATTAATTGGTGCTATTTATCTTGATAAAGGTTTTACAATAGTTGAAAAAACAATTTTAAACTTGTGGCAAGAACATATTGAAAAAAGTGTAGTTACAGAAATAGATGCAAAAACAAAGTTACAAGAATTAACTTTAAAAAACTTTAAAAAATTGCCTACTTATAAATTAATTTCAAATACAGGTCCAAGACACAAACCCATATTTAAAGTTGGAGTAAAATTGCCCAATACAAAATATTTTATAGCTATTGGAAAATCAAAGAAAGAAGCTGAACAAAATGCTGCTATAGAATGTTTAAAAAATACAAATAAAAAATGAATTGGTCAGACGAAGGATTTTTAGTAAGTAAAAATAGATATAATGAAAATTCATTAATTGCTGAATTATTTACAAAAGATAAAGGAAAGATATCTGGAATTATATTTGGCGGTACTTCAAAAAAAATTAAAAATTATCTTCAACTTGGTAACAAACTCCATGTTAATTACAATTCTAAAAATGAAAACAGAATAGGTTATTTTAAAATTGAAATTTTAAATGCCTATACCCCATTATATTTTGATCATAAGCAAAAGTTATCCTGTATTACTTCTGCTATGAATTTGATCAAAATATTAACAGCTGAATCTCAATCTAACGATAAAGTTTATTTTATAATTCAAAATTTATTTTTAATTTTAAAAGAAAAAGATTGGATAAAAAAATATATATTTTGGGAATTGGAGTTACTTAAAATATTGGGATATGACTTGGCGCTTGAAAATTTAGTTGAAAAAGATTTAGAAGGTAACAAAACTGTATATTATGCAAGTTCTTTAAATGAAAAAAAATATGTACCTAATTTTTTGATTGAAAAAGATATAGAAGTTAATGATCTCGGCACTTTATTGAACGGTTTGAAATTAGTAGGCGATTATTTGGATAAAACTATATTAAGACCAAATAATTTGAATTATCCAAATAGCAGGTTGTTATTCTTAAATACGTTAAAATAATTATTTTATTATTTTATCAATTCTATCAGCGTAATAACTTACTATAGCATTGGCACCAGCTCTCTTAAAAGCAACTAAGCTTTCATATACAGCATCTTTATTAATTAATTTTTTCGTTATAGCTGTTTCAATTAAACTATATTCTCCTGATACTTGATAGGCAAATACAGGTAATTTAAATTTTTCTTTTATTGATTTTATTATGTCTAAGTAGGGCATTCCTGGTTTAACCATTACCATATCAGCACCTTCTTTAATATCTAATGCAACTTCTCTTAAAGCTTCATCAGAATTTCTATAATCCATCTGATAAGTTTTTTTGTCTCCTTTTAACGAACCTTTAGATCCGACTGCATCTCTAAAAGGCCCATAAAAGCTTGAAGCATATTTTGCAGCGTACGATAATATTTGAACGTTTTGGAATTTATTTTTATCTAAAGCTTTTCTTATTTTTCCTATTCTACCATCCATCATGTCTGAAGGAGCCAGTACATCACAACCCATCTCAGCTTGTAGTAATGACTGATTGATCAAAACCTCAATTGTTTCGTCATTTAATATAGTGTTAGATTTGATCAAACCATCATGACCATGTGATGTATAAGGATCTAAAGCAACATCACACATTATACCGATTTGGTTTTTGTATCTTTTTTTGACTTCTTGTATCGCTTTACAGACTAAATTATTTTCATTCTGTGATTCTGTTCCCAATTCATCTTTTTTTGAGTTTTGTGTCTTTGGGAAAAGAGCTATCATTGGTATTCCTAATTTTATTGCTTTATCAACAATTTGGCTCAATCGATTAATTGTATATCTATAAACTCCTGGCATTGATGAAATTACTTGCCGTTTATTTGAACCTTCAATTAAAAAAATAGGGAGTATAAAGTCATTTGGACTTAAGGTATTTTCTTGAATCAATTTTCTTGACCAAGATTCTCTTCTACTTCTTCTGAGTCTAAGACTAGGATATTTACCAATAATCATGTTTTAATTTACTTTTAAATTGCGACAAATGTAATATACACATATACAAAAAAAAGGATAGAAAGCAACTACGATGGCGACAGAAAACTCAAAAGTTATAGAATTAAATGTCAAAAAGGAAGATAGAATTTTAGACTTTAGCGATTTCCAGAAACAAGAAATTAAGTTTGATATAGAAAAGTTACAAGAAGCTTATCATCAAATAGTTAAGATTAAAAAATTTGAAGACGCAGGTGTTACGCACTTTGGTGCTATATCTTTAACACAGGTACCTGGTGATCCAGATTCAATCAAAGGCAATAAAGCTCGTGGAGTATACTGGACTAAACCTGATAAATCTGGAAAAGAAGTTTCTAGAGACGAAATGATTGATGAAGCATCTTACTCAGAATTTATTAAAGACTATGAGAACACATATTTTAAAGAGGTTTATGATGTTCTTTCAAAAAAATATAAACTTGGAAGAGTAAGAATTCTTTTAAAAGAACCAAGATCAACTTTAAGTTGGCATAGAGATCCTGAACCAAGATTGCATATACCAATTATAACAAACCCCGGTTGTTTAATGGTAATTGATAATGTTGCAAAACATATGCCTGCTGATGGTTCGGTTTGGGTTACAAACAACACTAAGTATCACAATGCATTTAATGGTGGAGAAGAGAATAGAATACATTTAGTTGCTTGTGTTTTAGATTACAAATTTAATTAATTTGAGAAAAATATTTATTTCATCAGATCACGCTGGATTTAAATTAAAAGAAATAATCAAAGATTATCTAAGGAATAAAAAAGTAAAATTTGAGGATCTTGGTCCTAAAGATGATAGCAGCGTTGATTACCCTGATTATGCACATAAGGTTTCTAGAAAAGTCAAATCAAGCAAGAGCAATGTTGGTATTTTAGTGTGTGGATCTGGAACAGGCATGAATATTGCGGCAAATAAGCATAAAAATATTCGCGCTGCACAATGTTTTAATTTAAAATCAACGAAATTATCCAGATTGCATAACGATGCAAACATCATTACATTAGGTTCAAGGTTGGTAAGTAAAAAAAATGCTTTGAAATTTGTAAGTGTTTTTTTAAATACAAAATTTGAGGGTGGAAGACACTTAAGAAGGGTTAAGAAAATATAATTATGTCGAGTGAAAAAAATTATTTAAATGATAGTTATAAAAGTTTTTTTGAGGATAGTTTATCTGTAAAAGATCCTGAGCTTTATAAAGCTATTAAAGATGAATTAATCAGACAGCAACAACATATTGAGCTAATTGCGTCTGAAAATATAGTATCTCAAGCAGTATTAGAAGCACAAGGATCGGTTTTAACTAATAAATATGCCGAAGGTTATCCTGGTAAAAGATATTATAATGGTTGCGAGCATGTTGATGTAGCAGAAAACCTTGCCATTGAAAGATTAAAAAAATTATTTAATTGTAAATTTGCAAATGCTCAACCACACTCAGGAGCACAAGCTAATGGAGCTGTATTTTTAGCTTTGTTAAGCCCGGGCGACACATTTATGGGCATGAGTTTAAATTCAGGTGGCCATATTACTCATGGATTAAAAATTTCAATGTCCGGTAAGTGGTTTAATGCTGTGGGCTATGATGTAGACAAAGAATCCGAGCTGATAGATTATGATAATGTTGAAAAACTTGCATTAGAACATAAGCCTAAACTAATCATTGCGGGTGGAAGTGCTTACTCTAGAGTAATCGACTTTAAAAGATTTAGAGAGATTGCAGATAAAGTTGGTGCATACTTAATGGTTGATATGGCTCATTTTTCAGGATTAGTTGCAGGTAAAGGATATCCAAATCCTTGTGACTATGCTCATGTGGTTACTTCAACAACTCATAAGGTTTTTAGAAGTGCAAGAGGAGGAATAATTTTAACTAATCACGAAGAACTTGCTAAAAAATTTAACACAGCTGTTTTTCCTGGTTACCAAGGTGGACCTTTAATGCATATTATTGCTGCAAAAGCAGCTGGTTTTCTTGAAGCACTACAACCAGAATTTCAAGATTATATTAAATCTGTTTTAGCAAACGCAAAAATTTTGGCCGAAACTTTAAAAAATAATGGATTTAAAATTTATTCAGATGGAACAGATACACATTTGATGTTGGTTGATTTGAGACCTTATAATGTAAAAGGAAATCTCGCGGCAGAAAGTTTATCTAGAGCAAACATTACATGTAATAAAAATGGTATTCCATTTGATACAGAAAAACCCATGATTACATCTGGAATAAGATTAGGAACTCAAGCGGCTACAACTCGTGGATTTGGATTAAATGAGTTTAAAACAGTAGGTGAATTAATAACAAAAACTCTGAAAGGCTTATCTGAAAACCCAAAAGATAACAGCAAAATAGAAAACGAAGTAAAAAATGAAGTTATTTCTTTAACTTCCTCATTTCCGATATATAAGAACCTTTAGTAAATGATTTGTCCTTGCGAAAAAAAAGGTGATACATCTGTTGTAGACTCACGTCCAACTGAAGATGGTACCGCAATAAGAAGAAGAAGATTGTGTATATGTGGTGAAAGATTTACTACATTTGAGAGAATTCAATTTAGAGAATTGATGGTAGTTAAAAAAAATGGAAGAAAATCATCATTTGATCGTGATAAATTATCTAAATCTATCTACATAGCTCTGAAAAAAAGACCAATAGATACGGCCACAATAGAAAAATTCATCAGTAACATTTCAAGATCTCTTGAAGAACTAGGACAAGGAGAGATATCAACAAATACAATTGGGACAATGGTTATGGATGGATTAAAAGATTTAGACCCAGTTGGATATGTAAGATTTGCATCAGTATATAGAAATTTTAGAGAAGAAAAAGATTTCGTACAATTCGTGGACAAGCTTGATGTTTACAAAAAAAGATAAATTTTCATTAAAAGATAAATTTTACATGGAATTAGCCTTGGACTTGGCTAAATCTCGTCAAGGACAGACTGGATCAAATCCTTCTGTAGGCTGTGTTATTGTCAAAAATGATAAAATTATTTCCATAGGACAAACCTCATTTAATGGAAGACCACACGCTGAATTAAATGCGATTAAAAATAGTTTTGAAAAATTAGAAGGCTCAAAAATGTATGTTACGTTAGAGCCATGTTGTCATCATGGATTAACACCACCATGCACTGACGCGATAATAAAATCTAGAATTTCAGAGGTTATATATGCAGTTACTGACATAGATAAAAGAGTAAG
>CACEJN010000017.1 GCA_902559935.1 uncultured Pelagibacteraceae bacterium
TTTATAATGCCAAACAATTAAAAAATAAATCTAATACCTGGATCAAAAAATCTTCAAATGTTTTAAGCTCAAGAACTGCGATGGAACTTAGAGGAATTTCTTGTATCGGATTAGAGACTACCACAACAAAAAGAAAGAGTTGTGTAGTATCAAGATCATTTGGAAAAAGAATCGAAACATTTCAGGAATTAAAAGAAGCAGTTGCTAACTATTGTTTAAATGCTTCAGAAAAAATTAGATCAGAGTCTTTAGTTGCAAAAGCAATTACTGTATTTGTTAGAACCAGTCCTTTCCAAAGAAACTTTGGTTATTATTCAAATGCAAAGACAGTTGATTTTCCTATTGCAACAAACAATAGTATTGAAACCGTTAAGACAGCAGTTTCAATATTAGAAAGTATATTTAAAAATGGTTACCGTTATCAAAAAGCAGGTGTGATGCTAACAGGATTGTCAAATGCTAGCGATAAAACAAATTTATTTACTTCTGAAAAAGATGAAAAGATAAATAGTTTAATGAGATCAATTGATAATACTAATCACCGATACGGAAGATCAACTTTAAGTGTTGCAAGTGCTGGGGTTCATAAGAAATGGAACATGAGAAGGCAATATTCCTCTAAAATTGATACTGCTGACTTCTATAGTTTACCAACTATTAGAGGTTGATTTATCTAGTTTTTTTAATAAAAAAGAAGCATGCAAAACCAAGAAATAGTCAAAATAATTGAAAACCTAAAAGGGCGAAGAGATTATGAGGAAAAGAGAGCCTCTAAATTAGGTTTTGCTTCCCTTTATGATTACTTTGAAGATAAGATTTCAAAGAAACAAAAAGCACTTGAGGACGAACAAAAAGAATTAGAAGCTGCAAAAGCTGATAATCAACCAAAAGCTGCTAAAAAAAGCTGCGGTTGCTGCTAAACTTTAAAAAGTTTGTTAGATAAATTTTGTAAATTTTCTCCCCAGAAAACTTCTTTGGAAATTTTTTTGAAATCTACATCAAATACAGTAGACATTGCGGAAGCATAAATTGCTCTTGAATCTATTGTAGAATTTAAGTCTCTTCCTTCAAATAATTCTTTTTTCTTAAGTCCTGGCCAATCCGTATGAACTTGTGCTTTTTTAACTAATCCACCTGCCATTAAAATAGCTGAACCGTAACCATGCTCAGTTCCATTACTACTATTCTGCTTAATTGTTCTTCCAAACTCTGTTAAAGTTAAAATTAAAGTATTATTAAATGCCTCTTCAGACATTGAGGATTTAAGAGATCTAAAAATATTATCACAATCTCGAAGACAATCAGCATGAGCTCCATCAGTTGCACCTTGCGCTGCATGTGTATCAAATCCATCAACTTCAAAAACAGCCACACTTGGACCATCAGGTTTTGACAGTTCATTGGCAGCATTCGATGCGAGAACCCAACTATGATCACTTGCTGTATTACTAAATTCTCTTGTTTGTATTATCTCTAAATTCTCACTCAATAATTGTTCATCATACTCTTTATATGCATCTTGAATCATTTTAAGAGTTTGTGGATATGGCAATTTGTATCCAACAGGAAAATAATTATTGTTCATTGGAACACCTCTAATCAATAAAGGCATTGGTAAAGCTAATGCTAATCCATTTCCAGTTAATCCAGCAATTTTCATTCCTCTTCCAAGCCAACCTGTTTTTTCTTGATAAGGTATTTTACCACCAGACTCCATTAAGTTTTGCCCATCAAAGTGTGACCTACCTGTGTAAGGAATATTTGTTGCATGGACTGCTGCACTTTGATTTTGATCCCAAAGATTTTTAAATGTTTTTAGTGCTGGATGTAAATCAAAATCTGAAGTTAATTTTAAGGTTCTATCAAGATTAATTTTGCTTCTTAACTTTTCAAAGTTTTTATCTCCTTTAATAGGAATAGCACATAAACCATCCATTCCTCCACGAAGCATTATAATTACTAAATTTTTCTTTTTTTTTGAACTTGCATAAGTTTGTCCACCATACCCTGCAAAATATAATGACGTAAGCGCTGTGGTCTTTAAAAAATCTCTTCTTGTTATTTTCATGATCTTAAAAACTCTGGGTGATTAAAAAGTAAAGTTTGTTTTTCAACAATTCTACTTTTTTGATTTAAATATTTCATTATTTTATCAGGGTTATCAAAGTTTTTTTCAACTATATTTTGATAATACATCTCATTATTATTTTGCATTTTCGAAAACGAATGACTTAATTTTGCATAAACAAGTCTTCTTATTAGTAACTCTGGAGAAATCCAATCATCAGAATGATCAGACCAACCATTAGGTTGTTTTGCTCTATAAGGATGTTGACCTATATTTCTTAATAATCTCTCAGGGGATCTTTGTTTTTTTGTTGGTTTAACTCCTAATTCAAAAGAATCCATTGATTCAGGTGAAGGAGGCCACTCTAAATCTCCCAATTTAGCAACTTGAATAAACCAATTTTCTGGTGTTTGAAATTTTTTAAATTTATCGTTGTAATCAAATGCCACCTTTATTGCTGCTTTGTGTATCTCTGGTAAATGTCCATCAGATTTTTTGAAAGCATCAATAATAGGTTGCTTCATGTCTTTTGTAGGTTCATCTGTTATTAAATATCTACAAAGTCTTTCAGAAACAAAATCTCTGCAATTTGGATGATTTACCAGATCCTTGATCACAGCTGCTAAAGCTTTTTTTCCTCTTTTATATTCTTTTCCTAAAACAGTTTTTTTTCCTCTTTGATGATACTCAGAATTAAACCAAACATTCCCTGTTTCTAAATTTTGTTTGCTCCATCTATGTTGCCAACCTGTCATTATATATGCTAATTGAATAACATCTTCTTGGGTATATCCGGCTTTAGGTGAAACTGTATGTAATTCTAAGAGCTCTCTTCCGTGATTCTCGTTAATTGTTGCAGGTTCTTTTTTTCTACGTCTCCACTCTTCACCAGCAGTAACACTCTTTGGTCCAGCACTTTCGCTATTATCTAAGTGATGGATCATTGCCCAAGAAGTCGTTACATCATAAACCATTTTTTCAAATGATTGATTTAAATTTGGTCGAATAATTTCTCTTTGATATGCGCCTGTTGAATAATTTGCTAAAAAATCTTTTTCGCTAATTGCAAAAAAATTCCCCCAAAACATCCAGAGTTTTGCTAATACAGGATGGTTACTATTGATACCTTCATTATGTCTGATTGATATTTCTAGAGACTCCCAAAATTTTTGACCAGTCTTGTGTCTTAAAATATCTTTGTGTGTTTTATAAAGAGTTTTATTGTCTTTATATTTTTTTCGTAAAACTTTTCTATCGCCATAAACCCAATCTCTATAATGTTTTCTAAGTTCTTTTTCTGAGTATATTTTTCCTTTCCACGAAAAGTCTGGAATTTCATCGACTTGATTGAGTGCCCAATTTAATGGATCTGAAGGAATATCTTCATTTGGTCCAATTCCATATGCAACTTTTCTAAAAAAGTTTTTCATATTTTATTTAATCTTATCAATATCGTGAATATTTGTTAAGCAATTATTAAATTCTTCAATATTTTCTCTTAAAGCTAAACTGGAAATTGAATAAATCATAATTAATAACAAAACTAGAGGCAATGATGTGATTACAGATGCATAACTTTTAATAAGTAAAATATAAAAAATTATAAATAAAGCTGATCGAATTAAAACTGTTTTTCTGAAAACACTTATAATTGAAAGTGAATGTTTTAATAAATTAAAGAAACTCATTTTAGATGGACCAAAATATCTTTTGCCTCTAATGGATGGAACAGGAATTAAATCTTTTTCTATTTTTTTTAATGAACCAGAAAAACTATTCCAGGTAGCTTTTTCATTTAACAGTTTCTTTACAGTTGATTTTGATAAACAAGTAAAGTTCCCAAATTTAATTGATTGTCCCGTAAATGCTAAAGTTAAGAATTTGTGAAATTTATAAAAGATTTTAAAAATTAAACCCTCAGATCTTTTTACTCTCTCACCTACTAAAGATTTTTCGCCAGATTTTTCAGTAAGTTCAATAAAATTTTTGATTTCCTCAGGCCTATCCTCACCATCACCATCCATAGGAATTGCAAAATCAAATTCTTTTTTGTCAAAGATATATTTTAAGCCAGATGCAATACATCTTGCATGGCCTCTATTTTCTTTCATATTTATAATTTCAAATGAAACAATATTTTCTAAATCGTGATAATTATCAATTATTTGCTGAGATGATGCATCATTTATAACAATGACTGATATTTCAGAATTTAAATCTCTTGCCTCGTAATTAATGTTTTCAATTAATTTTTTTAAAGACTCTCTGTCATTGTAAACAGGGATTAATAATATAGTTTTCATTTATTTTCTTAATCCAATCATACAGATTCCTTGATTGTCAATTTTTCCAAACTCACCAGGGCATAAATTCTTCATCACTTCAGCATTACCAACGTAAATAAGACCACCAATGGGATCTAATTGATCTACTTTTTTATCAATAGTAAGATACCATTTTGGCCTATTACTTATATGATAAGACAAATTACCTGCATACCATTCATCACCTACAACATACATGATTTCATTTGAAAAATTTTTATTCCATCTTCTTTCAACAAGATCTGCAATATCTTTTCCGAAGTAATCTGTTCTTTTGTTATCTTTTGATAGTGAAATATAAGCATAAAGCGAGGGGCTTAATAAAAAGAAGAACACAAAACCATAAACAAAAACTTTAAGTCTTTTAAGATTTATTTCTGATTTAAGTAAATAAATAAATAAAGTTCCAATAAACAAATAGAACGGAGTCATCCACATCGTTCTTACCTTGGAACCCAAAATAAGTGAGGTTAATAACATAAAAAATAGTGGCAAAATATTAATTGCTAACAAGAATAAAAGTTTTTTATCCTTAAGATCGATTTTATATTTAATTTTTTTTGCTAGTAACCATATCATTATAAAAAAAGGAATTAATATTCCTATTTGTTTTCCAAAAAATATTAAAGGATATTTGATATGATCAATCAAGCTTGATCCTTCTAAACCAGTTCTTGCCAAACCATAAGTAACTGTCACAAAATCATTATTATAAAGCCAAACTAAATGAGGAACTAAAATTATTAAAAAAACTTCAAAAGTTATTAAATATTTAAAATCAAATTTTTTTTCTTTTCTAAAGAAAATTAAATAAATGAATAATAAATCTATTGAAATTAAGAGATAAATAAACAAATATTTAGATAAAAAACCAAGTGCTGCAAATAAACCTACTAATAAACAATCAAAAAATTTAATATTTTTTTCATTATAAATTTTCCAAGAATAATAAACAGTAAGAGACCAAAAAGGTAATTGGCAAACATTTACGTTAAATTCAGGAGTTGTAAAACTATAAAAGTAAATACTTTCAATTAACAAAACAGAGATTATACCAAATACTTTATTATTTAAAATTTCACTTGAAAATTTATAAACAAAATAAAAAGAGGTAATTACAAAAATTTGACTTAAAAGATAGTAGGCCCAATCTTGAGAACCAAAAATTTGATAAAATATTTCAAGAAAGAAAGCACTCAGTGGTGGATGTTTATTAAAACCCCAATCTAAATTACTTCCCCAAGCTAATGCTTCAATTGTATCTAAAGGTAAATTTTGATTTGTGATAGATGGAATCAATGTCCAAATAATTAGATGAACAGCAATAAAAACATAAAAAATTTTGTTAATATTTTTAATATTTAGGTTCATAGTTATTTATTTATAACAATTCAGCTTGCTTGACACCCCTATTTTGCTGAATATACTGCGATCGATTAAAATTAAGCTATGCCAAAGACTGCTAAAGCAAAAAAAAAAGTATCAAAATCTAAAACTAAAGTTGTAACTAAACCTGTTAAATCTACAGCTAAAGTTGTTTCAAAAGGGCCTGTAAAAATTTCAAACACTTACGTTCCTAAGGATACTGAAAAATATATGTGTGAAAAACACAAGGTATATTTCAGAATTAGACTAACTGAATGGAAAAAAGAATTAATTAAAGCTAACAATGAAGCTCTTTATAATGGTGGGATGGACGACAATAATATTTCTGCAGATATTGTTGACCAAGCAAACTCCTATATCGATAGCAATGTAGAGATGAAAGCAATCAATAGACAAATTAAATTAATATCAGAAATTGATAAAGCATTGAGAAGAATTAGAGAAGATACTTACGGATACTGTCTGGATACAGCAGAGCCAATTGGATTAAAAAGATTAATGGCAAGACCTGTTGCTAAATATACAATTGCCGCACAAGAAAAGCATGAAAAAGAAGAAAAAGTTCATGCAGATGACTAAAAATGAAAAAAAAATCATCTAAACAAAATTCAATCTCATTCCTATTCGCTAAAAAATATATTTATTTTTACTATCCTTTCTTTTGGATTGTGCTGTTGCTATATTTATTTTTAAAATGAATAAAAAATTACTTTTAATTATTATTATCATTGTCGCTATTGAATTCTCTGGTTATGGAATTCTTAGTACTTTGTACAGATTGTTTGGATAAATTTTATAGTTTTGGAATTTTGGCTTCCTTATCCATAAAAGCATAACCTTTTACAACAGCTTCTCTATCAGCTATTTCTAGATACCATCGTGATAAGTTTTTATAATTTTTTAAGCCAATATCATGCCATTCATGTCTTGCCATCCATGGCCAGGTTGCAATATCAGCAATTGTATAATCAGTGCCAGAAAGAAATTTAGATTCCTTTAATCTTGCATCTAATTCTCCATAGAGTCTTTTTGTAATTTTAAAATATCTTTCCTCACCAAAATCACTTTTACCTGGATTGTAGTGATGAAACTGATGATGTTGACCAATCATGGGGCCTACAGTTCCCATTTGAGCCATTAACCATTGATTAATAACCAGTCTATCTTTTTGATTATAAAGCTTTCCACTTTTATCAGCTAAGTACATTAATATTGCTCCAGACTCGAAAATACTTTTGCTGTTATCATGATCAATGATCACAGGAATTTTTCCAAATGGACTTAGCTTTGTAAATTCTGGTTTAAATTGCTCATCTTTACCTAAATCAACAGGAGTAACTTTATATTCATAACCAATTTCTTCAAGCATGATGCTAATTTTCCATCCATTAGGAGTATTAGCTGAAAACAATTCTATCATTTCTTTACACCAAGCCTTTCTTGTGCAGCTTTGGACGTAGTTGTAAATTCAAATCTTAATTTTTCATCAGGTTTAGCATATTTAAAACAACCTCTTGCAGCTAACGCGCCTTCATGAAATCCTGAAAGAATTAATTTTAATTTTCCTGGATAAGAACAAATATCACCAATTGCAAATATTCCATTAACACTTGTTTCAAAATTTTCAGTATTAACTTCAACAGTTTTTTTATTTAAGTTTAAGCCCCAATTTAAAATAGGTCCTAGTTGCATTATTAAGCCAAAAAAACCTAGCACATAATCAGATTTAATTTCTTTAATTTCTCCCTCATCATGTTTTATTTTTACAGACTCAATTTTTTTATCTCCCATAACTGAATCCATTTGAAATTTTGTATATAAATTTAATTTTCCTTGATCATTAAGTTCTTTTACTTTTTGAACGCTAGCCTCCGCTCCACTAAAGCCGTCTCTTCTATGAATTAAATTTACTTTAGAGGAGTTTGATAATTCAATTGCCCAATCTAAAGCTGAGTCTCCTCCACCAAATATTGAAATAGTTTTATCTTTAAATATTGATTTATCTTTAATTGAATAAAATAACGAATTACCCTCAAATTTTTCGCACTCCTTTACTGGAAATTTTCTAGGTTCAAAAGAACCAACACCGCCAGCTATTACTATAGCAGCGACATCAAACTCTACTCCACCAGAGGTTTTAACATTCCATCTATTTTGATTTTTTTTTAATTCTTCTACTCTTTCATTTAAATAAAATTTGAAATTGAAAGGTTTAATTTGTTGTAAAAGATTATTGGTTAATTCTTCACCAGTACACTCAGGTACTGCTGGAATATCATAAATAGGTTTGTCGGGATAAAGCTCAATACATTGGCCACCAGCTTTATCTAAATTGTCAACTATCTCACAACTCAGTCCTATAATTCCAAGTTGATGAGCACAAAATAAACCTGTTGGCCCTGCTCCAATAATTAATACGTCTGTTTTATTCATCTAACCTTGCTTTGATGGAATGTTTACTTCCAATCCATCCAGCTCATCTGAAACAATTAATTGACAACTCAACCTACTATTATTTTTTGGTTCAAAAGCCATATCAAGCATATCTTCTTCTCCATCTTCTTTTTGTGGAAGCTTATTTAACCATTGTTCTTTTACATAAACATGACAAGTAGCGCACGCCATTCCACCTCCACAATCTGCATCAATTCCTGGAATATCATTCTGTACCGCACCTTCCATTACAGTTAATCCCTTTTGAACATCAACCGTATGAGTTTTGTTATCGTGCGTGTGGTAAGTAATTTTTGCCATGCGTTATATATAGTTTCTTATCTAAATAGAACAAGTAAGTAAAATCATACTTAGTATATTTTTAAATATTTTGAGGTTCAGGTAGCTCTTTTTTTATAAAATAGCTTGTATCTTCTTTTTGTTTCATTAACGCAGGAATAATCTCTTTATATGCATCTATTAATCCATCATTTGGCTTTGGTAATTGGTCTTTTATGTGTTGGTGAAGCTTATCAAGATTATATGACGGCACAGTAGGAAACATATGATGAGTTAAATGATATTCCATTTTCCAATATAAAAAACTTAGTATTGGATTTAAATACATTTCACGTGATGTAACCCTATGATCTTTGATGTCTCTTGCCAAACCCGCATGTTGAGTAAATGCAACAAGTTTGTGTAAAGTTTTTCCATAAAATTGTGGTAACACAAAATACAATAAAGGCATCCAAGAAGAAATTAGTATAGACCATAAAACAATTGAAAGCCAAATAGCTACATAAATTCTTGAAATTAATATTACTTTTGATTGTGCATTCTCTGGAATACTGTCTTGCATAACTTTTGTTTTTATTCCAAAAGCATGTTGAATGATTTCAAACGAAATATGTTTTTTAAAGAAAACTAAATCTAAAAATGGAATTATATTTATAATTAAGCGCTTTGGCGTTTCTTTTAAATCATTTCCATATTCAATTTCATGATCAAATGGATTTTCTGTTGAATAAGTGTTTCCGTGATGAACAAAATGTGTGTATCTCCATCTAGTTGGTTCAAAGTTAGCCATGTAAGAAGAGATGTAATAAAAAAATTCGTTTAAAAATTTTGATTGAAAAGCAGTTTTGTGACCTGTCTCATGCCATAATGGATTAGAGAATGAATAAATGTTTCCATAAACTAAAAACCAAAATACTGACCACCATGTGCCCCAAGTTTGATGCGCAAGAATTCCGGTTACTAAAAGTAATCCAAAAAAAACTGAAACATGTTGAAGTCCTTTTATATCTGATTTCTTAGAAAGCTCTTTAAGAACTTCTTTATTAACTTGGCATTTGTGCCATTTTTCTAATTTAACATCCATAGACAAAAATTATGTATAGTTATTATACATAATTTTAATAAAGGTAAAAAAAAAGGGCAAGTACAAAAATTGTACCTGCCCTTAATTTAAATTTTAGCTAATTACTTAGCTCTTCTTCCCGCAGAACTAGTTGCAGCAGCCCAAATTACTAGACCAAATGCAATTTTGTTAATGAAGTCAGCTAAGTTGTAAACGACGTTAAGTGAGTTAGCGTCTACTCCACCAGTTAAGTAACCAAATACATAACCTAATGGGTAAATTGCCCAACCTACTGTAACGATCATTCTCATTGCACCAAAAGCAGTTACAAGAGCCTTGTTACCACTTTTCGCTGCAGCTTTACCAGCTTCACCTGAGAATACTTCATAAAGAATGTATACCCAACCTGCCATTCCGATGATGAAACCTAGTGTAGCATTAATGTATCCTGCTTCACCTAAGTATCCACCGATTAGCATTACTAATGAACCAATTAACAATCTCCAGAACATTCCAGAATTTGCTTTATTGATAGCTGCTAGAATTAAATAGAATTCTACCATCTGTAACGGCACAGTGATTAACCAGTCAATGTATCTGTAAACAGTTGGCGAGTCTCCAGTAGCAACCCATACTTCTCTCATGTACATGTAGTGTATGAATGCAATACCAGTTACTAGACCAGCAACAATAACTGATGTTCTCCAGCCTGATGCGACATTGCCTGCTTCCATGAAAAAGAAAGCAGTAGCTGCTAACATTCCCATAGAGATAACCCAGAATGAAATTCCGACGAAGTCATCTTGCATCAACATCGTTGCGTCTGCTGCAATAGCTATACCTGAAAATCCAATCAGAGCCATAGCTGCTAAAGCAAACAATTTAAGTTTTTTCATAAAAAACTCCCTCTTCGTTAGTTTTTATTTTTTAGTTTATATAAACTAGACTTAGGTCTCCCTAAGCCAAGATTGTGGTTAAATAGCAAATTAAAATAGTTTTATGAAGACTTAATTGTCACTAATAAGCATTGATTTTACTTAATTTTTAAAATTAAATACAATTTATAAGTTAAAAATCAAATAAAATAAGGAATTCGAATCAAATTTTTATGTCTTCTACATTTAATCAAACTTACGAAAATTCTATAAAAAATCCTGAAAAATTTTGGCAAGAAGCCTCTGAAGATATCTTTTGGTTTAAAAAACCATCAAAAATTTTAAATAAATCTAACCCACCTTTCTATAAATGGTTCGAAGATGGAGTCACAAACACCTGTTATAACGCTTTAGACATTCATATTGATCAAGGAAGAGGAAAAAAAACAGCATTAATCTACGATAGTCCTATCACAGGTAACAAAAGTCAGTTCACTTATGAGGAATTAAGATCGAAGGTCTCTAAATTTGCAGGGGCATTGAAAGCTCAAGGCGCTAATAAAGGTGATAGAGTAATTATTTACATGCCAATGATACCTGAAGCAGTAATTGCAATGCTAGCTTGTGCAAGAATTGGGGCAATTCACTCGGTAGTTTTTGGTGGATTTGCATCAAATGAACTAGCAAGCAGAATAGATGACAGTAAAGCAAAGTTATTAGTGACTGCTTCGTGTGGTTTTGAGCCAGGAAGAACTGTTGAGTACAAACCACTTGTTGATGAAGCTATAAAAATAGCCGATCACAAAATTGAAAAGATGATTTTATTCCAACGACCTGGTCATGAAGTTAAATTAAATGCTCCAAATGAGGTCAGCTGGGAGGAAGTTGTCTCTAGTGCTGAAGATGCTGACTGTGTTGAGATGAACTCAAATGAGTTTGCATACATTTTATACACTTCAGGGACAACAGGAACTCCAAAAGGTATAGTGAGAGATATTGGTGGTCATATCGTTGCTCTCAAATGGACTATGAAAAATATCTATAACATAGAAACTGATGATATTTGGTGGTCAGCAAGTGATATTGGTTGGATTGTCGGACACTCTTATATTGTTTACGCTCCTTTATTTAAAGGATGTGCTACAGTTTTGTTTGAGGGTAAGCCAGTAGGAACTCCAGATGCAGGAGCTTTTTGGAAAATCATTTCAGATTATAAAGTAAAATCTCTTTTTACGGCTCCAACAGCTTTTAGAGCAATTAAAAAAGAAGACCCTGAAGGTAAATTTTTCTCAAAATATGATTTGAGTAGTTTTGAGAGCTTATTTCTCGCTGGAGAAAGAGCTGATCCAGATACTATAAAGTGGGCTGAGAATTTACTTAAGGTTCCTGTGATAGACCACTGGTGGCAAACAGAGACTAGTTGGGCGATTAGCTCAAATTGTACTGGTATTGAAATGATGGAAACGAAATATGGTTCAGCGTGCAAAGCTGTTCCTGGGTATGATGTAAAAATCATTAAGCCAGACCAGTCTTTAGCAAAACCAAATGAGATGGGAGACATAGTTGTAAAACTACCATTGCCTCCAGGGACATTTCCAACTCTGTGGAATGCAGACCAAAGATATAAAGAAAACTATATGTCTCATTATGCAGGATACTACCAAACATATGATGCAGGTCACATTGATGATGATGGTTATATTTGGATTATGTCTAGAACTGATGACATTATAAACGTAGCGGGTCACAGGTTATCAACTGGAGCGATTGAAGAAGTATTATCTGAACATCAATCAGTTGCTGAATGTGCGGTGCTTGGAATTGCAGATAAATTAAAAGGTCAACTACCTATTGGATTAGTAGTTTTAAAGTCTGGTGTTGATAAAGATAATGATACAATATCAAAAGAGTGTGTTCAGATGGTTAGAGATAAAATAGGCCCAGTTGCTGCATTTAAAGTAGTGATTGTTATAAAAAGATTACCAAAAACAAGATCAGGAAAAATTTTAAGAGGAACTATAAGAAAAATTGCAGATGGTGTTGAATATAAAATCCCTCCTACAATTGATGATCCTGCAATATTAACAGAAATAAAAGAAGACTTAATTAATCACAAAATTTTAAACAATGGTTAAAACGTATTTATTTCTTGCAGGCGCAGTATTTTTCGAAGTTGCTGGAACAATGTTGTTGCCTGTAACTCAAAATTTTACAAAACTAATCCCAACAGCTGCTCTTGCATTCTTTTATCTTTGTGCTTTTTATCTTTTAACTTTTGTAGCAGATAAGATTCCTATCGCTATTATGTATGCAACATGGAGTGGTCTTGGAATTTTTACAATTGCAATTCTTGGATATATATTCTTTAAACAAACTTTGAATTGGCAATCAATTTTGGGATTATTTTTAATTGTGATTGGTGTGATACTTGTAAATAGTTTTACTGGTAAGCTTAGTTAAACTGTAAAGGTGTACCATCTGGATCACCTAAAATTTTTCCATCCTGCATTTTAATTTTTCCTGCAATAATTGTATGTGTAGGTGTTCCTTTAAATTTGAAACCATTAAATGGTGACCATTTACATTTACTTTCTATATTTTCATTTTTGATCTCAATTGTTTTATTCATATCAACTATAGTAAAGTCTGCATCATAGCCTTCTTTAATAAATCCTTTATTTTTAATTCCAAAAATCTTTACCGGATTCTCACAAACAAAGTTCATCAATTGGTTAAGAGATAATTTTCCATCATTTATATGATTTAACATTACAGGCATTAAAGTTTGAACTCCTGGCATTCCTGAAGGAGTATTTGGATATATCTTATCTTTATTTTCCTTTAGATGAGGAGCGTGATCAGATCCAATGGTATCATTAAAGTTATTTCTCACTCCATACCATAATCGATCATAATGAGATTTATCTCTTAATGGTGGGTTCATTTGGGCATAGGTTCCGAGCTTGTCATAACAATCTGGTGCATAAAGAGTTAAATGCTGAGGGGTGATTTCAAATGTAATATTACCTTTGTGTTGAGATAAAAAATCTATTTCTTCTTTCGTAGTAATATGAAGCACATGAGCTTTTTTATTGTGCTTTTCTGCAATCCGAACAATTCTTCTAGTAGAAGCTATTGCACATTCTACACTTCTCCATACTGGATGAGTATGAACATCCCCCTCTTTTATTAATTTCTTATTAACTTTTAAAATTGCCTCATCCTCTGAATGAACCGCTACTACTTTTGAAGCATTTTGAAAAACTTTATCTATATCGTCTTCTTCAGCAACTAATAAATTACCAGTTGAAGATCCTGCAAAAAGTTTAATTCCGCAACAACCCTCTAAACCTTCTAGGCTTGCTAAATCATCCGCATTGTCTGCTGTTGCTCCAAAATAAAAAGCATAGTTGCAATACATTCTATTTTTAGCAAGATCCAATTTTCTTTGAAACTCCTTCATATTAGAAGTTGGAGGATTAGTATTTGGCATTTCAAAAACACTTGTAATACCTCCTGCTATTGCAGCTCTACTCCCTGAATGAAGATCCTCAGTATCTGTTGATCCTGGCTCTCTAAAATGTGTTTGGGTATCTATGCAACCAGGCAATACTGTATGTCCTTCTGCATTAATTGTCTCTTTTGCTTCTTCTGAAAATTGTCCAATCTGCTGAATTTTTCCATCTTTTATAGCAACATCAACATCTTTTAACTCACCATCGATGTAGCATTGTCCATTTTTAATTATAAGATCTAACATTTTGAGGAATTGTTATTATATTACATTCTATAATTAATCAATTATGAATATAAAAAACGTTTACATTTTAGATGACAGAGCAATTCTTTATATTAATGGAGAGGATGCAAAAGAGTTTCTTCAAAATCTTATCAGTAACGATATAAACAAAGTAAGCGATGTAAATAGTTGTTTTAGTTCATTACTCACACCCCAAGGTAAATTTTTATATGAATTTATAATCGTAAAACATAAGTCGGGATATCTTCTAGATTGTGAAAAAACTCAGGCAGAGGAATTATTCAAACAATTATCCTTGTATAAACTTAGATCAAAAGTTGAAATTCTCAATTTAAGTAATGAATTTGTTGTGGCAGCTTTTTCTCACGAAAAATTCTTAACTTTTAATGAAGTAAAAGATCAACCTGGATGCACAATTAAATATAGAGAAGATCCAATATTTTTAGATCCAAGAAATAAAGATTTAGGTGCCAGATTAATAATTAATTTAGAAAAACTTTATTTATCTTTAAAAAAACTAGATCTTCATGATGCAAACCTGAAAGAATATTATTCATTAAGTCATAGTCTTGGAATTGTTCCAAAAGATTTAAATAAATTGAAAGATAAATTGTTTGGTATTGAATGTAACTTTGAAGAATTAAATGGAATTGATTTCAAAAAGGGCTGTTATGTTGGTCAAGAAAATACAGCGCGAATTAAATTAAAGAACAAGCTTTCAAAAAGATTATTTCCAATAAATGTAATTAATGGAAAACTACATGAAGGCGAAAGTATTTATA
>CACEJN010000018.1 GCA_902559935.1 uncultured Pelagibacteraceae bacterium
AATAAAACCATATGTGGACTATATTAAAATAGCATCTTACGAAATTCTTTGGAAAGATTTATTAATTAAATGTGCAAAAACAAAAAAACCAATAATTTTGTCGACGGGCATGGCAAATTTAAAGGAAGTTAAAAATGCAATAAAAATATTAAAAAAAAATGGTTCTAAAAAAATTATAATCCTTCATTGTGTATCAAACTACCCAGCAAAATTAAAAAGTTTGAATTTGTCAGCAATAAAAACATTAAGAAAAAAAACAAAACTTGATATTGGATGGTCAGATCATTCAGCCAAAAGTTTAGTTGTATACAAAGCTATACAAAAATGGAAAGCATCTTTTGTTGAGTTACACATTGATTTAGATGGGAAAGGATTTGAATATAAAAGTGGTCATTGTTGGCTTCCAAAAGATGCTAAAGAACTTATAAATTTTGTTAAACAAGATAAACTAGTAGACGGAAATGGGAAAAAAAAACCTAATTTTGAAGAGATGAGTGAGAGAAAGTTTAGAGCAGATAAAATAGATGGATTGAGACCAATAAGAAAATATAGAAAATAAAATTAGTTTTTCAGCATAAAATTTATGTTTATTGATTTTCTAACAAAGTTGTCAAAAATATTTTTTGGTTCTACACTATGCCAACTATAATCATTTCTAATAAACCCAAATAAACAATTAGATATAAAGGGTGTTTTAAAAAGAATTTTGTTATTTTCTTTAAAATTTTTTAATTCTTTTTTATCCAAATGTGTATTTGAATGATTTGAAATTTTGCTATCAAAAAATGTGGTCCCATAATTTTCACACGTATCTTTGTCAGGAAAATAAAGCATTAGAGATAAATACTTCCGTTGAGAGTCAACGTGAGGAACAATACCTCCATTATTTTTAATAAAACTAAAACTATATTTAACGGATATTTCTGAGAAAAGCAGCTTATTAGCTCTCTGATTATAAGAAAAAACTTTTGGAATTCGTAAATATTTTATTTTTCTATTTATATTTTTTTGGGCAGCAACATTTTTTAAGTAAAATTTTCTTGTGAAAAAATTAAAGAAATCATTACTGAAAATAATTTTTTCCAACTCTGTAATCACATTTTTTTGGTTATCGTTTTCGAAAATAATATTTTCTGGATCTAAAGTATATTTCCCAAAATTTTGATCAATTGATAGCTCGTTATTAATTTTTGGAAAATAAAAATTAATTTTTTCATAAAGATCATCATTTAAAAAATTATCTATTCTAAAAATTTGAATTGGATTATTGAATAAATATTTGATTTTTTTATTAAATGACATTTTTAATATGGAATATTTCTCAAATAAAATATACACATGCCTTTAATGGATTCAAGAATTAAAAAATATTACGATATTGCAAAAATAAAACTTTATCCAATATGTAGAAGTTTAACTGGAAATGGGACTAGGAAAACTTTAAAAATAATTAAAAAACAATTTCCTAAACTTAAAATTTTTAAAGAGAAATCTGGTAAAAAAGTTTTCGACTGGAATATACCACCTGAATGGAATATTCAAAATGCTTATGTGATAGATAAGTTTGGAAATAAAATTATAGATTTTAAAAAAAACAATCTTCATATCGTTGGGTATTCAATTCCTGTAAACAAAAAAATAAAAAAAGATGAATTATTTAAACATTTACACTCAATACCAAATCAGCCAAAAGCAATACCTTATATCACTTCATATTATAAAAGATATTGGGGATTTTGTGTTTCTGATGAGAAGAAAAAATTATTTCAAAAAAAATACGGTAAATACGATAAGTTTAAAGTTGTCATTAAATCTAGCTTAAATAAATTTGGCCATTTAAATTATGGTGAATTATTAATTAAGGGAAAATCCCAACAAGAAATATTAATATCAACTTATATATGTCACCCGTCGATGGCAAACAATGAACTTTCAGGCCCCATAGTTTCTATGTGTTTAATAGATTACTTTAAAAAAATTAAAAATTTAGAAAAATCAATTAGGTTTTTATTTATCCCTGAAACTATTGGATCAATAACATATTTAAGTAAGAATTTAGATTATCTTAAAAATAATATTATTGGTGGATATAATTTGTCTTGTGTTGGAGATGAGAAAAATCATTCTTGCATGTTTACTAAGTATAATAATACTCAATCAGATAAGGCATTATTTATTGCTTATAAAAAATTAAGATTAAAATTTAAAGTTTATTCTTTTTTAAAAAGAGGCTCAGATGAAAGACAATACTGCTCACCAGGTGTAGACCTTCCTATTGCATCAATTTTTAGAACTAAATATGGTGAGTATCCTGAATATCATACCTCTCTCGATAATTTTAAACTAGTAACAAAAAAAGGGATTAAAGGTGGTTTTAAAGTTACTAAAAAAGCAATAGAAATATTACTTAAAACAATTATTCCAAAAAATAAAATTATCTGTGAACCTCAAATGGGAAAAAGAAATTTATACCCAAGTATATCAACAAAAAAACCCAAAAAAAACACAAGAAACTTAATGAACTTTTTACAATATTGTGATGGAAAAAATTCATTAAAAGACATATCAAAACAAATCAAATTAAGTGATATCCAAACAAAAAAAATTTACTTATTACTAAAAAAAAATAAATTAGTTGAATAATATTTTCTTAGATGACAAAAAAAAAGGAGATCAAAAACTTATTCAAAAAATTAAAATTTAAAGAGAATTATCTAATAATTCACAGCGATTTAACATCTTTTTATGAATTTAAACTTAACATCAAGGATTTTTTTAAAAGTTTATCCTGTTCACTCGGCAAGAATAAAACATTAATTTTTCCATCTTTTACATTAAAAAAAACAGAAAAATGGTATTGTAATAAATCAAAAGGGGAGTCAGGTGCACTATCTGAATATGTAAGAAAAAATTTTTCAAACGTTCGATCAATTCATCCTGTACATTCGATATGCATTTACGGACCGAATAAAAATAAAATACCTATTAATAAATGTATTTCATCATTTGGAAAAAATTCACCATGGGAATGGCTTTGTAAAAATAAGGATGTTAGAAATATTTCTTTAGGAATAGGTGTGGCTGGAGGAGCAACAATTTGGCATTATACAGAGGAAAAATTAAAAGTTCATTATAGATCATATAATACAATTAAGACAAAAGTTTATGACTCGAAAAATAAGCTAGTAAAAAAAAATTTTAAATATTTTGCAAGAAAAAAAGGATTCAAAAACTCTTTAATAAGATGTGAAAAATTTCTTAGAAAAAAGAATATTTTGAAAATACACAAAAATTCATATCAAATACCAATATTAAGTATGAACGCTAAGTTAGCCACAGATGCTATATGTAATCAATTAATTAAAAATAAAAATTTTTTATTAAAAAAATAATTATTATTTTTTTAACTTAACATATGAGTGGGTTAATCCTACACCAAATCCAGCTAATAAAATTTTTTTTGATTTTTTAAACAAACTTAAGTTTTTGCTTATAAGAAGAGGTATCGATGTTGAGGCTAGATTACCTACATTTTCGTAAAATAATGGAATCTTCACATTTTTGTTAATTTTTAAGACGTTCTTTTTAATTATATCTAAAACTATTTTACTTGCCTGATGAGAGAACAATACAATTTCTTTTTCTTTTTTTACCATTTTTAATATATTTGGTAAAACTGAACTTATCGCAAAGTTTATTACCTCCGGACCTTTCATTATCATCTTATACCCCATTGATTCATCGCATATAATTTTTTTCTCTGTAAATGGTAAATTTTCACTAAACTCCTTTTCAATTGCCCAACCTTTTGAATCATATTTAACTAAGCAAGCTGAGGCTCCATCGCCAAAAACAGGTAAAATTGATTTATCACTAGATGATATTCGTTTTGAATAAGTATCGCAGGTAACAATTAATATTTTTGAATTTCTGTTTTTTGAGATAATTACATTTGAAAGTATCAATGCATCTATAAAACCAGAACAACCAACACTTAATGGAATACAAAATGGTATTGTTTTTAAGTATTTATTTATTCCTGATAAAATAAAATGAGCAAGATTAGGAAACATTACTCCAGAAGTATTAGAAACACTTATGATATGAGTGATGTTAGCTTTAGCATTTCTTTTTAGTAATTTTATTGCAGCTTTAGTAGCCATAAATTCAGCGGTTTCCTTCGCAGAAGAAATTTTTCTTCTTTTTATCCCTGTTTTTTCGAAAAAAGTATTTTTTTTTTGATTAAAAATTTTGTCTAAATCTGTATTTTTGGCAGTTTTTTTTGGTAAATAAATTGCAAGATCTTTTATATTAATTTTTATATTTGCCATGAACTTTGATTACAGAATTATTTAAATTTTTATTAAATATAATTTTTTTGAAATTTTTTACCATTTTTTTTGTATCAATAAAAGAATCTATATTTTTAAACTTGCCAGGAAAGTTATTAATAGTTTTTTTTGCCATCTCATTATTCACCATGCCAAGGGACAAAATATTGAATCTATGCCTATTTTTTTGTTCTTTATTAAGGGTTTTTATAGATTTATTTAAAATTGATTTTGCAAGAGAGTAATACGCATTTCCTACCTCATCCAATTCTGCTGCAACGGAACTAATAAATAAAAATGAAGAATTAAAATTAACTAAGTTTTTTTTTAAGAGCATAGATAATATTTTAAGAGGTATCATAAAATTTATCTTTAGAATTCTTAAAAATAAATTGCTATCAAAAAAACTTAAAGTAGAGAATTTCTGATAACCATTGAAAAAAATTACTGCATCAAATTTGATTTTATTTTTGTAAACTTTTTTAAAAAAATTGATAAGATTTGAGTCATCATAATTTTTAATAAAATAATGATATTTTTTTTTTAACTTTTTTCTACCCAAAGTAATTATTTTTAAGTTTTTCTTTTTTTCTAAATCTTTAATGAGCATTGTAGCAATTGAGCTTGAGCTACCAACAATAAGTAAATTCATTTGATATAAGAATTTATAAAGTTATCTAAATCTGAAATTGTTTTAAGAGATCTCATTTTTTCTAAATTAATATTTTTCTTATTATATTTTTCTCTAAGCATAGAAATTAACGTAATCATTGTCATAGAATCCCATATAAACTCATCTAAATTTTTTTTTCCTGCTAATTTCTTTTTATTTTTTTCATTAAGTAATTTTTGTATTAAAGTTATATGTTTCATTTTATTGATTAAAGATTAATTATTAAATTTAGAATATATCAATTATTTTAAAAATGACTATAAATAATTTAAAAAGTTTATGATAATAAAAAAAATTGTAAAAAAAATTTTATCTAAATTAAATTTATCCACTTATGGTGTAATAAGGAAAAAAAAAATATTAGAAATAATTAATTTATTACGTCCTGAAGATTTAGGGTATAAATATCAAAGAATAGGTGGAAAAACAGATGGCTCATATGTTGTTCCTGAAATTATAAAAGAAATGAATTATTGTTTCTCAGCTGGATACGGGGGCGATTGCTCTTTTGAAAAAGAATTAGAAAAATATTACATTAAGTCTTTCTTAGCTGACTACAGTTTTGACGCTCCAAAAGAATTAAAGAATTTTGAGTATACTAAAAAATTTATTAAATCTTTTTCAGATCAAAAATCAATAGATATCAATTCATGGATTGAAAAAAAAACATTAGATGACCAGAAAAAAATGATTTTGCAAATTGATATCGAAGGATCAGAATATGAAGTGATCCATGCAATTTCAGAAAAAAATTTGAAAAGATTTGATATCCTAATTATTGAGATGCATAATCTATTTATGTTAAATAATCAAATTTTTCATAAATACTTTTTATCTTGCATAGAAAAAATAAGAACCTTTTTTGATGTCTTTTATTTGCAACCTAATAATTGTTGTGGCACCTCTAATTTTAATGGTGTTGTATTTCCAAATGTATTAGAAATTACATTTTTAAATAAATCTAAAGTTAGGTACAAAGAAAATTTTAAAGATGAAAATAAAAATCTTTTTGTGAAAAATATTGAAAACAAAAAAAAAATAATCTTACCAAATTATTGGTATTAGATTATTTCAAATATAAGGGATGTTCATTTTAATTCAAATGGTCATAAAGTAGTTGCTGAAAATTTCTTACAAAATTACGTGAATGAAAATTAACTTTGTATAGTATCTATTCGATAAAAAAATGAAAAAAAAATTAAAGATTGCACTTTTTGATCAAAAAAATAATGCTGGTGGCGGTGATAGATACACAAAAAAAATATTAGAATATATTTCAAATTTTACTGATCAATTTCATATAGATTACTATGGTTTCTCAGAGTCGATTAAAGATAGTAAGTTAGAGAAAAAAACTAAAATTAATTTTTTTTTACTTAAATCTCTTAAGCTTAGACAAAGTGGTTTATTTAATATAAAAAAATCAGATAGATTAATATCTACTTTGCAAGATAACCTTAAAAATTACATAACTCACCTTCCGTTTATAATTTCTGGAAATTTAAAAAAAGAAATGGAGGACAAGTTAAAAAAATATGATGTGGTATTTTTCTTATGGCCGTATTTTTTAGATTTCCCAAAAATAAAAGCTAGAAAAATAATAATTTTGCATGATTTTAACTTTAAATATTATTTTTTAGGCCAAAGCACATTCGATAAAAATAGAATTGAAATATTAAATAAATCAATGCAAGTTTGGATAGAAAATTCAGATGTAATTGTAACTTCGAATTTTATGAAAAAAGAATTATTTAAATTTTATCCTAAATTTAAAAATAATATTAAGATAATAAGAATGGGTAGTTTTGGGGAACACAATACCAAGAAATTTAAAACTTATGGTTTTTTAAAAAAACCTTACATACTGTGCCCTTCAAGCACTTTAGGCCATAAGAACATTTCAAACTTAATTCGAGCATTTAGTATTATTAGAAAAAAAAATAAAAATATTAATCTAGTTTTCACTGGACCAGGCACAGAAGTTTTGAATGGAGTTAATTCAAATAATTATTTAGAAATAATTAATGAGAATAAATATATATACGGACTAGGGTACATTAAAGATCGAGACATAAATTTTTTGATAAAAAAAGCCCAAGTTGTTGTTAATTGTTCTCTTTATGAACCAGGAAATGGGAGCGGGTTAGATGCTTGGAAAATAGGAACTCCAGTAGCAATGTCAAATATCTCCTCTTTTAAAGAGCATATAAAGTATTTGGGTGTTAGGGCTGAATTGTTTGACCCCACAAGTCCTAAAAGTATTGCAAAAAAAATTATCAATATTCTTCAAATGAGCAAAAGTAAGAGAAAGAAAAATATCAATCATTCCAAAATAATGATGAAAAAAATTGATTGGAACTTAATAATTAAAGATTATATTAAATTTATAGATACCATATGACAAAAAGTTTTTTTTTAGGTCAAAAAAATTTAAAAAGAAAATTTAATAAAATTGGAAAAAATTGTAAAATTTCTAATAAAGCATCATTCATTGGTAAAAAAAACATCATTATCGGGGACAATGTTCGGATTGATGATTATACTATTTTAGTCGCTTTTGATGGTAGTATCGTTATTGGTTCAAACACACATATTGGTGGTCTGACATATATTCTTGGAAGTGGTGATGTTATAATTGGATCTAATTGTAATATTTCTCAAGGTGTAAAAATTTATTCTAAATCAGATAATTATAAGTCAATTAAGAAAAAAACTTATAAATCAAAAGTATCTATTTCAGACAATTGCATACTTGGATCTAATTCTGTTATTTTGCCTGGTTCAAAATTAAATAAGAATGTAAGGATAGGAGCAATGACAATTGTAAACAAAGAAATAAAGTCTAATAGACTATATTTTGGAAACCAAACAAAATTAATTAAATAATGAGAAAATTCAAATATCCTTTGATTTATCCAAGAATTTATAAATCTGACAAACAAAAAGGAATTCAAGTCATTAAATCTGGACAAATAACAATGTCCAAAATAACGAAAAATTTTGAAAAAAATTTCGCAAAATATGTTGGATCAAGATACTCAGTTATGGTTAACTCTGGATCATCTGCCAATCTTTTAGCTGTTACGGCGAGTTGTAATCCTTTAAGAAAAAAAATTTTTAAGAGGGGGCAAGAGGCATTGCTTCCCGGTATATGCTGGTCAACATCATTATGGCCATTAGTGCTGAATGGTCTTAAACCAGTTTTTGTTGATATTGATACAGCTACATTAAATATGAATATTGAAGATTTGAAAAAAAAAATAACTAAAAATACAAAAGTTATTTTTTGCGTTCATGTTCTAGGAAACTCAACAAATATGGATGAAATTAAAAAGATTGCAAAAAAAAAAGATATAATTGTAATAGAGGACACTTGTGAGTCACTAGGATCATCTTTTAAAAAGAAAAAACTTGGTACATTCGGTGATTTTGGAACATATTCTTTTTATTATTCTCATCAAATATCTTCAGGAGAAGGCGGAATGGTTGTATGCAATTCAAAAGAAGATCATGAAATACTCTTGGCACTTCGAGCACATGGATGGTCAAGAGATGGTTATAAGCATCAGATGTATAAAAAAAAATATCCAAAATTAGATGAGAGATTTATTTTTACAAATATGGGTTTTAATTTAAGGCCACTAGATATTCAAGCTGCTATAGCAAATAATCAATTAAAACAAATTCATGATTTCAAGAAAAATAGAACATATAATAGAAATAAAATAATTCAATTTTATAACAAAAATTTTAAAAATGAAAATTTTTTAACCTTCATAAATAATTCAATTAATGTTGACTGTAATTGGTTTGGATTACCTATTTTGATAAATAAAAAATACAAACATAAAAAAAAAAAAATAATTAAAGAGATAGAGCGACTTGGCGTAGAAACAAGACCAATAATAAGTGGAAATTTTTTAAATCAACCAGCAATCAAACTTTTTAAATTGAATAACAATAATAATAAATTAATTAATTGCCAAGAGGTTGATGATCGTGGTTTTTTTATTGGAATTAACACAAAAAAATCACCTGAAAAAATATTAAAATTCGTAGCCGATAATCTGGGCAAAGCTTTTTTAAGAGTTTGTGCGTGAAAAAAATAATTCAAATTCAGCCATGGATAGATAGCCAAGAAGCTAACTATTTAAAAAAAATAATTAATAAAACTTTTTTAACAGAAGCTGGTGAAACAAAAAAATTTGAAAATAGAATTACAAAAAGATTTAAATCGAAATATTCTATAGCTGTTTCAAATTGGACAAATGGAATTTTTATGTCACTTAAAGCCTTTAATATCGGTGAAGGTGACGAGGTGATTGTTCCAAACTTAACTTTCATTGCTACTGTTAACGCAGTAATAATGACTGGTGCAAAGCCGGTTATTTGTGAGGTAGATGAAAAAAACCTATCAATTGACTTAGAACATTATAAAAAAATAATTTCAAAAAAAACTAAAGCAGTTATACCTGTCCATTTATATGGGCATTGTTGTGATTTAAACAAATTAAAAAAAATATCACGTAGATATAAGATTAAAATTATTGAGGATGCTGCTCAATCAATAGGAGCAAAATTTAATGATAGATATTTAGGGACTATTGGGGAAATAGGCGGCTTTTCTTTTTATGGTAATAAAATTATCACAACTGGAGAAGGGGGTATAATTTTAACTAATAGTCTGCAATTAAAAAAAAAGATGTATGAACTTAAAAACCATGGAAGAAGTAAAAAGGGGGTATTTAAACATAACTCAGTTGGTTACAATTTTATGTTCACAGAAATGCAAGCAGCTATAGGCAACATACAATTGAATAAATTGAATAAAATATTATTGAAAAAAAAAAAAATTTACAATAACTATAAAAAAGGATTATCTAAAGTTGCCGACATAAGTTTTATGAAAAATATTTCATTAAATAAACCAGTTTATTGGTTTAGTAACATATTTACAAAAAGTAAACCAAGATTGCAAAAATTTCTTCAAAAGAGAAATATACAAACTCGAGATATTTTTTTTCCAATAGTCCTTCAGCCTTGTTATAAAAATACAAATTTAATTATAAAAAAAAAGAAAAATTACTCGATTTCTAATAAGATTTTTAATACTGGATTGTCACTGCCATCTTCCTATAATCTTACCAAAAAGGAACAAAATTTCATTGTCAGCTCAATAAAAGAATTTTTTAAAAAATAGGAACTTTAAATTTATAGATGATAGAATTTTTCAGAAAATCACTATATGAAAAATCAAAACCTGCAGTATTAGTAGAAACAAAAAAAATTAGTTTATTAAAAAAATATAATTCAAAAAAAAATTATTACATAATCAGAAGAAATAGATGGCATGGAATGTTTTCTAATCTACACTATGCTCTATTACATATAATTTACGCCAAAAAAAAAAATTACATTCCTATAGTTGATATGGAATATTTTCCAACAATTTATAATGAAAGAAAAAAAATTCACAATACATTTAATGCTTGGAATTATTACTTTTCAAAATATTCTCATAAAAAATTAGATTATATTTATAAGAGTAAAAAAATTAAATTTTCAACTCAATCAAATATAGATACCTCAAAAATTGATAAGAAATATTATGGATATTACAAAAAAATTTTAAAAGATAACTTAATAAGTAAATCAATAATTAGAGAAGCCAGTTTATTTAGAAAAAAATATTTTAAAAATAAAAAAATTATTGGTATTCATTTCAGAGGTAGTGATCAAAAAACTGCTGCGCTTCATCCATTTCCCCCGACATTCAATCAAGTAAATAGTATTTTAAAAAAAGAAATTAATTTAAATAAAAACGAAATTATTTTTTTAGTAACCGAAGAACAAAGAATTTTAGAAAAATTTAAAAAAATTTATGGGTCTAAAATAGTTGTATATAAATCTTTCAGATCAAATTCAGATATTTTTTCGTGTTATCCACGAAAAAAACATAGGTACTTATTAGGTTACGAAAATCTTATAAATATGCTTTTATTATCAGAAACGGATTATTTAATTCATAGTAATACAAATTTTTCAGCTATGGCGATCCATTATTCTAAAAAAAAAATCAAACAAACAATAATTGATAATGGAATAAATTCCAAAAATATATTTTTTGCAAATATACTTTGGTATTTAAAATCAATTCTACCAAAATATTTAGGTGGATTTGATATGAAAATTATAAATAAATAGACATATATATTAAATTTACTTAATTTTTTTCATAATAATATTCGAAATTTTTTTTGCAGTGTCTTTTTTTTTTGGAAAAAATCTTTCAAATTTTAATTTTGAATTAATTCTATGTTTGGTTGTGTTATATAAAAATTTTTTAATTATTTTATCTAAATCTTTATAATTGGATACTGGATATGCTAATTTTAAATCAACATAAATAGATTTATTACTTCCAAATTTATTTTTAATTTTACTAACAGCAGGTAATTGAATAGTTGGAACATCAAAAGATAATGCATCTAAAGTAGTTGCAGATTGATTAAAATTAATATTTAGACTTGAATTAGATAATATATTAAAAATGTTATTATTATAAATTTTATAATATTTTTGATCAGCTTTTTTTTTAAAAACTTTAATAATAGAATTAATTTCTGTTTGTGGGAATGGTGGAAGTTTAACAATTAAAAAAAAATTATTTTTTCTACAAATTTTATATAGATTTTCCAAATATTTTGCAGTGAGTTTTTTAGAAGATTGATCAATTATATTTTTTATAGAAAAGATAATTTTTTTCTTATTATTTAAATTTTTTTCTTTAAATTTGCTTTGCCAATTTTTGTCGTATTTTGGATGTCCTGTTATGAATATCTTATCTTCATCAATTTTATTTTTCCATAACTTTATGTCTTGTTTACAACCTAAAAAAACAGCATCACAGTATTTTAATTCATTTCTTTTTTGTAATTTCTTTAATATTTTTTCTTTGTACATATAAATATGTGTTGTATGGGGAAATAAAAATAACTTAGTTTTGGGGTCATTTGTTATTAATGAGTTTGCCCAATGAGAAGTTTTCTGAAACTCATTAAGTATGAAATGAAATTTATTTGAATTCCCAAATTTTATTTTTGATTTAAGATAACTAATGTCATGAATTTTGTTAGTAAAATAATTATTTAATGAATTAGAAAATTTTCCAAATAATTTTCTTAAAATTTTAAAAAATATTCTATCAGTTTTTTTTTGTATATAAAAATTTTTGGTAGTTTTTTTCCACTCTTTATATAAAAATTTGCTATTTTTTAAGCTTAAAAAAGAGTTTTCATTTAAGAAAAGAGTATAAAAATTTACTTTTGATTTTAATTCATTTAACACAGGTATAATGTAATCAATTTCAGATGAAGATTTTCTAATAATTAATAATGAATTGAACTTTTTATTCACTTTTTCATTATTTCTCTTATCTTTTTTGAGGTAACTTTAACATTATTTGTAATTTTAAATGCTAAAACAGCTTGCTCTAAATTCATTTTTAGACCATTGAAAGTAAAAATTTTATTTTTTTTTGCATAAGACATTAATTTAGTTACTTTTGGTTGATATATTACATCGTAGATTACTGAGCATTTATTTAGTGATGAAATTTGTGACTCAATTAATAAAGATTTGTTATTCATAAACCCTACAGATGTACAATTAATTAAAGCAGTAATATCATTTATATAATTATTAAAATTTTTTAAATTTATAAAACTCACGTTTTTAAAATTTCTAGTTTTTTTATATCTTGTGAAAACTAAAATTGAACTGTTTTTATAATAACTAGAAAAATAGGCTACAATAGCTTTACCCACACCTCCATATCCTAAAATTGCTATCGTTTTTAATTTTTTTATTTTTTTTTTTTTAATTTCATTATTAAAAACTTCTAATGCAGCTTCTCCATCAGTATTTGTTCCGACAAGTTTACCTTTTTCATTTCTATAAAGACAGTTAACAGCACCTATTTGAAGAATT
>CACEJN010000019.1 GCA_902559935.1 uncultured Pelagibacteraceae bacterium
CTGAAATGAATTGAAAATAAATATAAGTTATTCCTAATTCTTTAATTTTAGCTCTTACGTCTTTTACTAATTTTGCACGTCCCGGTTGGTTAACGTGTTTTTCTAGATCTGTCATTTTCACCCCTCAATGAATTTAATTTATTCAAACGTAGCTGAAAAATTTATTTGTGTCTAGGCTTAGAGTCTAGCTCCAAGGAAACGGACTGTTCGAAGTAGGGTGAAGTTCTCCCTTCTCGTAACGGTTGAATCTAAATGGTTTTAATAAATCACTTTCAGTACCAAGAATTTCTTTTGCAACAAGCTCACCAACACCAATCATTTTGTATCCATGGTTTGCATCTGCAATCATGTAAACGTTTTCAAAAAATCTATCAAAGATTGGAAAAGAGTCTGGCGTCATGCATCCAAGACCACCCGAAGGTCCTTTTCTATATAAATCAGATTTACCTTCAAATCTTTTTTGACAATGTGCTAAAGCTGAACACCACATCTCACTAAATGCATCAGTTGTTTGATATTCAGGTGACTCAATTCCATAAGGATCAACATTAACTTGATCAAAATGTTTTTTGACTATGTAAGGTGAAGTACCACCTTGAACACCTAAACCTTCAATGTCAGGTTTGTAATAAATTCCCCAAATTTTATCTGTTAATAATTTTTTAGTTTTGTCTGAATATAACGGAGCAGTCGAGTCTACATGAACTACAGGTGGTTGTTTGCCATCATTTGTTTTCAAAAAATCAGGTTCAACTCCAATAACACCTTCTTGTAACATCCAATATGTCCACATATCTGTTACATGCATTTTACCGTCTTTGCCTTTAATGTTAGCAGTTTTAGGTAACTCTAACATATTCCAAAAATCTCTCGCCCATGGACCTGCACCGATAACAACCTGTTCACACTCAATTATACCTTTGTCTGTCTCCACTCCTGTAACAGCTTGACTGTTACTCCCTTTTTTAAATCCTGTAACTTTTACACCTTTCATCACTTGCACACCATTTGATGTAGATTTACTCTCTAGTGCTTTAATTGAATCTTTGTTAAACGCGTATCCACCTTTTTTTTCATGAAGTACAGAAGTAATACCCTGTGCTTGCCAATCATCAAAAATACCCTTCATATAATTCGAACAATCTTTTTCACCTTCTATAAATACTGACTCGTATCCAATAGCTTTTTGTTGTTCGTAAATAGTTGCAACATCTTCGTGCATTACCTCAGGTGATATTTGTAAATAACCAACTGGGTTATATTTAAATGCTTTAGGATCACTTTCCCACACAGAAACTGAGTGAGCCATTAATTCTCTCATTGCTGGTTGGAAATAATTATTTCTTACAACTCCACAAGCAATTCCACTTGCACCAGCAGCTGTATCTTTTTTTTCTAAGACAACGATGTCACCAGGATTTTTGTAAGTTTCAGAAAGTTTCCAAGCAGTACTTAGACCGTGAATTCCACCACCGATTATAACTACTTTTGCTTTCGAAGGTAATGTCGTCATGTGAAAACATTATTTTTTGCAAATAGTAATTAATATAATTTTTTATAGAACTAAAAATTATATATATAATTTAGATATTTCGATTTTTATGAAATTTAACGCTAATAACTTATATTTTTTAAGGTATCCAGGTATTCATTAAATTCTTTAATAAATGAATCACTAGGTATTATATTTTTTATCCTTTGGTCTGTTGATGTTTTTTCAAGACGAAAGAATCCTTTTTCACAAGCTTCAGTAATAATTAATGCAGATTTTGGTCTAGATGTTTTAAATAATTTAGTTTTAAGTTCTTCTACAGATAGTTTTTTATTTTCTTTATGTGCAGACATTACTAATAACATCATATGATAGTGAGAAGGAGATTTTCTAAAAAAATAGTTACTAGCGGTATGAGATTGTCTCATTTGATCTTCCCAAAAATCTAATAACGTCTTTTTTTCTTTTGGCATTATTTTTAAGCTCTGACTCTTGATTTGGTTGGATCGTAGAATGGAAAACCAACAACTTTAGCACCAATCCTTTTTTGATGACCATCGATTTTACCTATTTCAACTTCAGTACCGATTTCTGAGTATTGAACATCTATTCTACAAAGAGCAATATTTTTATTCAAAGTAGAGGACAAACATCCACTGGTAACTATACCAACCTGTGATCTTCCAATATGAACACAGTCTCCGTGGCCTGCTATTTCTTTTCCATTAAGTTCTAGGCCTACCAATTTCTTTTGTGGGTTAGCT
Source organism: uncultured Pelagibacteraceae bacterium (assembly GCA_902559935.1). Lineage (GTDB taxonomy): Bacteria > Pseudomonadota > Alphaproteobacteria > Pelagibacterales > Pelagibacteraceae > Pelagibacter. Next base: position 2,257 of record CACEJN010000019.1, read on the forward strand.
TTTCTTTTAATCAATTCCTCTTTACCAATAAAATCATCTTCTTTTGTTTTCAGTGGAACGGCAAAACCAATACCAGCTTCAAAAGGATCTTGCTCTCCATCAAACTCTGCGCCATATAAAATTAAACCTGCCTCAATTCTTAGTTTGTCTAAGGCAGCAAACCCTGCTGGTATCAATCCATCATCTTTACCTGCTTCCATTAATTTATCCCAAACTTCGGGAGCATGTTTTGGATGACACCAAACTTCATAACCTAATTCACCAGTATAACCTGTTCTAGAAACAATTAATGGAATACCTTGAAGCTCTTCTATTCTACAAATTGTAAATCTAAACCAGCCCAACTCATCTATCGAAGGCTGTGTTGGTGGTGTAAAAATAATTTTTTTTAAAATTTCTCTACTTTTTGGACCTTGCAAAGAAACATTGCTAATTTGATCAGTGGAGTTTTTAACAATAGCATTAAAATTCTTTTTCTTTGCAATTTCTTTTAGCCATTCTCCACCATACTCATCTCCACATATCCATCTAAAACCTGTTTCGCTTAATCTTAAAAGAGTTCCATCATCGAACATCATTCCATTTTCGTAACACATTGCAGAATACACAACCTGTCCAACAGAAAGTTTTTTTATATTTCTTGTAAGAGTGTAGTTCATTAACTCTTCAGCATCAGGACCAATTATTTCAAATTTTCTAAGCGATGATAGATCAATTAATACCGCATCATTTCTGCAAGCATTGTATTCATTAACTAAACCATGTTTGGTGTAATCGTTTGGAAGCCAAAATCCTCTAGCATCAACAAAGTTTCTAGTTAATTTTGAAGTTCTTTCATAAAAGCCGGAATTTCTAGTAAGTTTATTTTCAGAGTCTGTTTTCATTCTAAAACCAAATGACTTTTTAAATTCTTTATTTTTGTCATAAGTTCTAACAAAAATATTTGTAGGATTCCATGAATTACAAGGATCTATATCACTTGGACACGCAGTTGTTCCAATTGTTAAATCTTTTAAAGCCTTAAACATTACATAGTCTCCAGGTCTTGAATAAGATTCATCAGAAATAACAGAATTTAATCCTCCAGCAGAGGTGTTAAAAAACAAATTTATTGCATGCCAACCTTTTTGTTTCTGAACACCATATTTTGACATGCTTTCAGTTAAATTATCTGAACAGTTTGGGTGACCAAAATACCCCGCATCTTCATAATATTTTGAAGTACATGCAAGATTAAAAGTATCGTGTTTTCCAACAGTATCTCTTATTACTTCAATAAGTGGCTCATGATCTGTGTCATAAAATTTAGAGAACAAACCTGGTCCTGGGAAAGTATTACCCATGAATGTTCTTGTTGTTTGCCAGTCTAATCCTTTTTCAATTCCTTTTTCTAATTTTCTTGTATCGAATGCCACAAAGTCAGAACATTGTCTGCCAGTTGGACTTATCACTTGAATATAATCCCCCTCTTTAACCTCATAAGATATTGAAGTTTCTTTATTTACATTTTCTTCATAAGCAGGTTCGAAAACTGGATCAGGAATTACATTTAATTCCTTATCATTAACAATTTTAGCTCTTTTAACAAATATAGTTAAATCAGTTGGTGGGTTTTGTTTTGTAACATCCATATCTTCGCCAGGTGCTGAAAATATTGCGTAACATTTATCTTTTGATTTTAATTTAATTTTTTCACCAGGTTCTGTGTCTAGATCAAATATAATTGATGATTTTGAATTAGAAATATTTAAATTTCTTTTTTTTAATTGATAGTTGGTTGCTAAAATTGTTTCATCATTCCCACTAAGAATATTTCTTATGAAGTTTTTTTCATTATTTGATTTAAGATTTAAAATTCCAAGATCTGACTTTCCATCTTTATCAAAACAAATAATCTCACATACTTGATTTCCTTCACTATTAATTATTTCTATTTCATCATCAGGAAAAATTTGAAAACCAGTTAGACCACCACCATTAACAACATGTCTTTCAACTCCAGGTGGTAAAATGTTTAAACCAGGGTATTTGATATCTTTGCTTGTTCCTAACATTTTTAAATTTTAGTGAGACCATAATATAATCAAAACGAGTTGACTATAACTTTAAATAGGAACATACTTTCAGTATTAATTTATTAATAATAGAGGGGTATATATGAAAAAAATAATATCTTTACTATCTGCTCTAGTTATTTCTGTTGTAAGTTTTGCAGGAATTTCAAATGCTGATAGCAAAAAGCCCATCGTGATCCCAACACATAACTGGTCAAGTCAAATTGTAATGGCTTATGTTATTGGTGGAATTTTCGAAAGTATGGGTAATAATGTAAAATACGTAAACGCTGACTCACAAGCAGTTTATGAGTCTATTAGAATTGGAGATGTAACTATATCTCACGAGGTATGGGAATCTGCATTCGGTAAATCTTTTACTACTGCTTTAGATAAAGGTGGTTTATTAGATTGGGGTGATCATGAAGCAAGAACTCTTGAGGATATGGGATATCCAAACTGGGTTGCTGAAAAAGGATTATGCCCTGGTCTACCAGATTGGACAGCTTTAAAAAATCCAGATTGTGCAAAAAATTTTACAACACCTGACTCTCCAGATGGAAAAGGAAGAATGTTGGAAGGTCCACAAACTTGGCATGGTGACTTAATTCCACAAAGGGTTGATGCACTAGGTTTAGGTGATTTATGGTGGGTTAAATTTGCTGGAAGTGCTGATGCACTTTGGGCAGAGTTAGCTGCAGCTGAAAAAGAAGGAAGAGGAACAATTATCTTCAACTGGACGCCTAACTTTACAGATGGTGCTGGTTTTACATTTATTGACTTCCCTCCATACACAGCTGGTTGCAGACCAGAAGATGGTGGAGACGGTAAATGTGGTTCTCCTGATGGATACTTGAAAAAAGCAGTTCATGAGGATTTCCCAAAAACTCATCCTGATGCAGCAGCAACGTTTAAGAAAATGTCATTCTCTACAAGTCAAATTGGTGCAATGGCAGCTTTAGTTGACGTTGACAAAATGACTCACGAAGATGCAGCTAAAAAATGGTTAGCTGATAACAAGTCAGTTTGGCAAGCTTTTACTAAATAAGGATAAAAGTTAAAATTTTAAATCTCCCCCAACATTGTTGGGGGGGATTTTTTTTTAAATAATTTTGTGTAAAATATGTTTATGAAAAGATCTATTCTTGTTTTTCTTTTAAGCTTTTTAGTTTGCTCATCAGTCTTTGCACGAAGTACAGGCTGTAAAGAAGGTAATTGTGATAATGGATATGGTAAGTGGGTTTATACCGATAAAACAACTTATGAAGGAGAATGGGTTTCAACAAAAAAACAAGGACAAGGTGTAGAGACTTGGCCAAATGGATATATTTATAAAGGAGAATTCAAAAATAGTGTCTGGAGCGGAATAGGTACATTAACATTTCCTGATGGTTCTACTTACGAAGGAGAGTGGGCGAACGGTTTTATGAATGGTCAAGGAACATTTACTTGGTCTGATGGAAAACAAAAAACAGGTATTTGGAAGAACGGCAAGTTACAAGAATAATGTCTAAAGAAAATTATATTAATAAAATAAAAGATTTACCTGAGTCTTTGAGACAATTTATTGGTCTTATATTTATTACTCTAATAGTAATTTTATCTTTTAGTATTTTAAATGGAATTTTTGGACAAGGTGATGATTTAGTAAAAAGAATGAAGTTAGAAGAAGAGAGAATTGCTGAAGAAAAAAAACTTAGCGAATTAATATCTAAATTACCTTCTGGTATATTGGTCTCATTTGATGGAACTGATCACTACAAATTAACAGATGAAGTATATGAGCAGGTATGTAAAGCTACAAAGCTAATTCCTCAAAGAGCAATAATGGGAGCTAATTTTTTAAATTTTAGAGCACATGAGCTTTATACAATTAATGGAAATAAAATTGATGAGACTTTCGTTAAATGGGACAAAGAAAAAAGTAAATGTTTTGCTGGTTTTACGGTTAGTGGAAATAATGTAGGAGTTGATGAAAGTATTACAATAAGTGGAGAGGCTTTAAGTTTTTTAAGTACTGGAATTGATACAAGAGTTTATTTTATTAAAAATTTTTAATGAGGAAAGGTAACAATTATTAACATTTTAATTTTATAGAATTTAATATAACTTTAAAACAATTTATGTCTGAGACTGTAATCAAGTGCGAGTCAGTTTATAAAATTTTTGGAGAAAATGCCAAAAAGATGCTTGAAGAATCTAATGGCAATGTAGATGCAAAAACTTTTCAGGAAAAAGGATGTATTGTTGGAGTTAATAATGCTTCTTTTGAAGTTGCAAAAGGAGAAATGTTAGTAGTAATGGGTTTATCTGGTTCAGGTAAATCAACACTTCTTAGATGTATTTCAAGATTAACTGATGCTACCGGTGGAAAAATTTTTATCGAAGGTCAAGATTTATTAGAATTAAATAACAAAGAGCTTATTGAGCTTAGAAGAAATAAAATGGGAATGGTGTTTCAAAGTTTTGCTTTGTTACCTCACAAAACAGTTGTTGAAAATATTGCTTTTCCACTTCAGATAAAAGGCACTAATACTGAAGAGAGTATTAGTAGAGCAATGGAAATGGTAAAACTAGTTGGACTAGATGGAAGAGAGAATTATTTCCCAAGAGAACTTTCAGGTGGACAACAACAAAGGGTAGGAATCGCAAGATCATTAGCAGTAGAGCCTGATATATGGTTTTTAGATGAACCTTTTTCTGCATTAGATCCATTGATTAGAAAAGAAATGCAAGATGAGTTTTTAAGACTTCAGGAAAAATTACAGAAGACCATCATGTTCATTACTCATGATTTTGATGAAGCATTAAAGTTAGCTGATCGAATAGCGATTATGAAAGATGGTATAATTGAACAATTAGATACACCCGCAAATATCGTGCTAAATCCAGCAACTGAATATGTAAGAAAGTTTACCGAAGAAGTACCGAGAGAGAAGGTTTTGATTATTGAGGATGTAATGGATGCTTCAAGTAAAGATGATTTAGGAGATTTAAAAGTATCAAAAGATGAAATTATAGAAAATGTTGCAGAAAAAATACTTACTCAAGAAAAATTAGTAGGAGTAGTTGACTCAAATAATAATATTGTAGGATCAATTAAACCTTCAAAAATAATAGATACAGTTTTTGGAGGAAGAAAAAACGGTAGTTAAAATATGGAGTATTTAAAAAAATATCCAAAATTATTTCAATGGTTATTTTTGTTAATTGTATTTTTTGCATTATGTTTTGCTATTGATGTTCCTGAAACTTATAAATTTATAAGAGGCCAGGCAGAATTTGTTAAAGATCCAAACCAAAGTGTTTACTTTTTTCTAGGTAAAGAGGTTAGGTATTATGCCTTTGATGTATTTTGGAGATTACCTCCACTTCTAGGATGGTTGCCTATTTGGATAAATGATTCTTTATTTTTCTTAATGAATGAGTGGATGCCAATGGAGTTTTGGAACGAAGATACTCAAGAATTTAAAACTCGACCAATACTTTTACAGATAAGTAGAAATTTAACTGCATTCATGACTTTTTTAATTGAATTAATTAGAGAAATTTTATTGGGGGGCTTAGAAACTATTGTTGCATTCACTAGTTGGGATTTTATTGATGCTTATCCTTGGTTAGAGTTACCAGGTTTACCTTGGACCATTGTTGCAGCTGGAGCAGCCATACTTTCTTATAAATTAAGTGGAAAAGGATTAGCTTTGTTTGCAGGGTTAACAATGATCTATATTTCTATATTTGGTCAGTGGAAACCTTCAATGCAAACTCTTTCTTTTATACTTGTTGCAGCTCCGCTATCATTTATTTTTGGTTTAGGTTTAGGAATTGCTGCTTATAAAAGTAAACGTGTTGAGAAAGCTTTGTATCCAATTCTTTTAGTGATGCAAACTATGCCACAATACGCTGTATTAGTTCCAGCACTTGTTCTTTTTGGAGTTGGAGATCATGCTGCTGTAATAATTACTATGGTTGTTGCAGTTCCGCCAATGATATTACTTACAATATTGGGTTTAAGAGCTGTACCTCCAGAAGTTATTGAAGCAGGACGAATGAGTGGGTGTACAAATTGGCAACTAATGCTCAAGGTGTTAATTCCTACAGCAAGACGAGATATTTTAATTGGAGTTAACCAAGTTATTATGGTTTGTTTTTCAATGGCAGTCATATCTGCTTTCATTGGTGCAAAAGGTTTAGGATTTAACTTATTATTAGCTTTGAACCAACTTAATATTGGATTAGCATTAGAAGCAGGATTGTGTATTAGTTTAATTGCAATTCTTCTTGATAAAATGTCTTTAGCTTGGGCAAATAAACAAACAGATTATTTTGGTAATCTGACATTTTTCCAAAGAAATAAAAACGTAATATTTTTTGCAGCTTCATTCGTAATTGGAATAATTCTTGCATATGTTGGTACTTTTATTTTCAAAGGTAGTTTTAATTACTTGTTTGAAATTCCACATAATAAAGGAATATCAACAGCAGATTTTTGGAATAAAGGAGTTGATTGGATTTTTGATACTTTCTTCGTGTATATTAAAGCATTCAATACATGGTTAATTCAAGATGTGCTTCAGCCGATGAGAGCTTTATATTTAAGAATGCCTGCAGTTGCTACATTGGTACTAGCAGTTGGTGCAGGGTATTTAATTGGAGGAATTCGTTCAGCATTAGTTGTTGCTGCTTTGACTTTATTTATAGCATTAAGCCCATGGTGGGATAGAGCGCTAGTTACATTATATATGGCAACTTTTGGAGTAGTTATTTCTTGTTTAATAGGATTTACAGTTGGAACATTATGTTTTCAAAATAAAAAATCGGCAGCATTTATGCTTGGTGTTTGTGATATATTTCAAACATTCCCATCATTTGTGTATTTAATTCCTGTAATGATGCTTTTTGGAATTACTGATACTTCTGTATTAATCGCAGTAATTGTTTATGCTACAATTCCTGCAACCAGGTACACAATTGAAGGTTTAAGAAGTGTTCCTGTAGGCTTGCATGAAGCAGCAACAATGTCTGGTGTAAATAAGTTTCAAAGATTAACAAAAATTGAGTTTCCATTAGCATTTCCACATATGATGCTTGGTTTAAATCAAACAATAGTTTTTGCTTTGTTTATGGTGATAATTGGGGCCTTTATTGGAACAGAAGATCTTGGTCAATACATTTTAAAAGCACTTTCAGATAAAAATGGTGCTGGTATAGGATTAACACTAGGTATTTGTGTAGCGTTCATCGGTTTAATTTTTGATAATCTTATCAGAACTTGGGTTGAAAAAAGAAAAAAACATTTAGGTATAAATTAATCAAAAAATGAAAAAATTTATTATTTCTATTGATCAAGGTACGACTTCAAGTAGAGCAATATTATTTGATTTAAAAGGAAAACCTATTTTTATTTCACAAAAAGAATTTACACAATATTTTCCTAAGGATGGTTGGGTAGAACATGATCCAGAAGAAATATGGAAAACTACTTTAAAAGTTTTAAAAGAAGTTATTAAAAAAAGTAAGAAGCTTAAAGGAAAAGTATTAACTATCGGAATAACAAATCAACGAGAAACAACTATTTTGTGGGACAAAAAAACTGGAAAGTCAGTTTATAACGCAATTGTATGGCAAGACAGAAGATCTTTCGAATATTGTGAAAAACTTATTAAACAAAAAAAAGAAACTATAATTTATAATAAGACAGGTTTATTAATTGATGCTTATTTCTCAGCAACAAAAATAAAGTGGATAATTGACAATGTTCCAAAAGCAAAAGATTTAATCAAAAAGAAAAGATTGTTGTTTGGAACAGTTGATAGTTTTTTGTTGTGGAAATTAACCAAAGGTGTTGATCATGCAACAGATGCAACTAATGCCAGCAGAACAATGTTATTTAATATTTCAACAAACAAATGGGATGACCAAATACTCAAAATTTTAAAAATTCCTAAAGAAATACTTCCAGTAGTTAAAGATTGTGCTGCTGACTTTGGTTATACTGATCCTTCTATTACAGGTACTTCTTATCCAATCACAGGAATGGTGGGAGACCAACAATCTGCTACGATTGGACAGTGTTGTTTTGAACCAGGATCATTAAAAAGTACATATGGAACAGGAGCATTTGTACTTTTAAATACAGGAAGCAAAAAAGTTTATTCAAAAAATAGATTGCTGACTACTATAGGCTATAGAATTAATGGAAAAACAACTTATGCTTTGGAGGGAACAATTTTCATTGCTGGAGCAGGAGTTCAGTGGTTAAGAGATAAAATAAAATTTATTTCAAAGGCGTCCGATACTGAAAATATTGCAAAATCTCTTAGTTCAAATAGCGGGATATATTTAGTACCAGCTTTCACTGGGCTTGGAGCTCCTTATTGGGATGCAAGTGCGCGTGGTTTGTTATCAGGCTTAACAAGAGATACTGGTCCAAAAGAAATTATTAGAGCAACGATAGAGTCTGTTGCTTATCAAACATATGATTTATTTGAAGCGATGAAAAATGATGGGTTGAAACCAAAGTCAATTAAAGTTGATGGTGGAATGGTTTTAAACAACTGGTTCTCTCAGTTTTTATCAAATACTATAAATGCAAAAGTTTTAAGACCCAAAGTAAATGAAACTACTGCACTTGGTGCTGCATTTATGGCAGGTCTTCAAATAGGAGTTTATAAATCTTTAAATGATATAGCAAAAAATTGGAAGGCAGATAAAAGTTTTATTCCCAAAATAAATAACACAGAGAGAAAAATTCTTATTGATGGTTGGAATAAAGCAATCAAAAAAACATTAGCATGATTTTTTTCAATTATAAAGTGTAAACTTTTGTATAAATTAAATTTTTTTTTGACATACACTCTTCGATCAAGTTAACATAGAACACTATAAATAAATACTAACCAAATAAAGGGAGAAGTAATGATAAATAAATTAAAAACTTGTTTTACTGTTGCTGTTTGGTTTTCAATCGTAACTATTTCTAATGCATTTGCAGACGGTCATATGGCTGCAATTAAGAAATGGTCTAACGGTGAGTTTAGTTTATCTGCTCTATCTGCTAAAGAAAGAGAGAAGGAGCTAAAATGGTTTCATGATGCTGCTAAGCCATTCGCAGGAATGACTTTAAAAGTAGTATCTGAAGGGATACCAACTCACGTGTACGAGTCTAAGACTCTTACGAAAGCGTTTGAAGAAATAACAGGCATCAAAGTACAACACCAAATCATAGGTGAAGGTGATGTAGTAATGGCAGTTCAAACACAAATGCAAACTAACGTAAGTATTTACGATGCATATGTTAATGACTCAGACTTAATTGGTACGCACGCGCGTATGCAACAAGCTGTTAATTTAACTGAATGGATGAAAGGCGAAGGTAAAGCTGTTACTAATCCATATTTGGATTTAGATGATTTCATAGGGCTACAATTTACTACAGGTCCAGATGGAAATCTTTACCAACTACCAGACCAACAATTTGCTAACCTTTATTGGTTCAGAAAAGACTGGTTTGATAGACCTGAAATTAAAAAACAATTTAAAGCTAAATATGGTTATGACTTAGGTGTACCATTAAACTGGTCTGCTTATGAAGACATCGCTAAATTCTTTTCAGAAGATGTTAAGACGATAGATGGTGTTAATATTTATGGTCATATGGACTACGGTAAAAGAGCTCCTGACTTAGGTTGGAGAATGACTGATGCTTGGTTATCAATGGCTGGTGCAGGAAGTAAAGGTCTACCTAATGGAGTACCTGTAGATGAGTGGGGAATTAGAATGGAGCCAGGTTCTTGTAATCCAGTTGGTGCTAACGTATCAAGAGGTGGAGCTACTAATGGTCCTGCTGCAGTATACGCAATTAGAAAATGGGATGAATGGTTAAGAGCTTATGCACCTCCGGGAGCAGCGGCAATGGACTTCTATCAGTCTTTACCATCTCTTTCTTCAGGAAATGTTGCTCAGCAAATTTTCTGGTACACAGCTTTCACAGCTTCTTTAGTAGGAAAAAATCCTAATAATAAAGTAGTTGATGCAGACGGTATGCCATTATGGAGAATGGGCCCATCACCTAAAGGACCTTATTGGGAAGAAGGTATGAAGCTTGGATATCAAGACGTTGGATCATGGACTTTGTTTAAGTCTACTGACGTTGAGAGAAGAAAAGCTGCATGGTTATATGCTCAATTTGCAGTTTCAAAAACTGTATCTCTTAAAAAAGCTGATGTTGGTTTAACTTTCGTAAGAAAAAGTACTGTTAACCACAAACACTTTACCAAGAGAGCACCTGAATTGGGTGGACTTATTGAGTTCTATAGATCAGACAACAGAAATGTATGGTCTCCAACAGGTATCAACGTTCCAGATTATCCGAAGCTAGCACAATTGTGGTGGCAGCATATCGGAGAAGTTAACTCTGGTACATTTACACCACAAGAAACTATGGATCGTCTCGCAGATGAGATGGACTTAGTTATGTCTCGTATGGAGGCTGCT
>CACEJN010000020.1 GCA_902559935.1 uncultured Pelagibacteraceae bacterium
TTATCGGAAGGGTTGAACTGTTATCTTTATTGTTAATTGCTAAAAAATTTCTTTTTAAATATTAATTAAGTATTATATATATCATTAAATTTTGCGCCCTTAGCTCAGCTGGATAGAGCATCGGTTTTCTAAACCGAGGGTCGGAGGTTCGAATCCTCCAGGGCGCGCCATTTCTTACTTTTTGGCTACTAATCATTTAAAATTAGACTTGACGAGAATTCATATACTAATCGAATTTATTGTTAATTTTTCTTGAACAGTATTTTCTTACATGTTTAAATTATGAATATTCAAAAGTAATTTTGAATTATTTGTTAACAAATAAAAATAACATAAAGGAAGAATAATGTTTAAATACTTAAAACAATTAACTTCTTTAGTTGCTATGGTTGCAGTGTTGTTTACTTTTACAACAGAAACTATGGCTGCTAAAAAATCTAAAACACTTAAAAACACTCAAAAGAAGGGTTTTGTAAGATGTGGAGTATCTCAAGGTCTACCAGGATTTTCTAACGCTGATGCTGCAGGAAATTGGACTGGTATTGATGTTGATGTATGTAGAGCAGTAGCTGCTGCAGTACTAGGTGACGCAAACAAAGTTAAGTTTACACCACTAAGTGCTAAAGAAAGATTTACAGCTTTAACATCTGGTGAGATTGATATCTTATCAAGAAACACAACTTGGACTCTTTCAAGGGATGCTGATATCGGACTTACTTTCGTTGGAGTAAACTTCTACGATGGTCAAGGTTTCATGGTTAGAAAAAGTTCTGGTATTACTTCAACAAGCCAATTCAAAGATGGTATCTCAGCTTGTACAAACATTGGTACAACAACTGAGTTAAACATGAGAGACTTCTTTAACTCTAAAGGAATTTCTTATGAGCCAGTTGCTTTCGAAAAAGCTGATGAAGTCGTAGCTGCTTATGATGCTGGTAGATGTGATACTTACACTACTGATAAATCAGGTTTAGCTGCACAAAGAACTAAAATGTCTAACCCAGATGATCACATTGTATTACCTGAAACTGTTTCTAAAGAGCCTTTAGGACCAGTTGTAAGACAAGGTGACTCTGTATGGGAAGATATCGTTAGATGGTCTTTAAATGCTATGATCGAAGCAGAAGAGTATGGAATTACTTCTGCAAACGCAGACTCAATGAAAACTTCAGATAACCCAGCTGTAAAAAGATTAGTTGGTGCTGAAGGTGAATTAGGTGCTGCTTTTGGTCTTGACAATGAGTGGAGCTTAAGAATTATCAAGCAAGTTGGTAACTATGGTGAAAGCTACAAAAGAAATATAGCTGACACTGGAATTTTACCTGACAGAGGTCCAAATGAATTATGGACTAAAGGTGGAATTCTTTACGTACCACCTGCAAGATAATTGCATATTTAACTAATTAAAAAGGGCTAGATTTTTCTAGCCCTTTTTTTTATAAGCGTTCAAATGGACCTGAAATTACAAAAAATTATTCCCCAATTAATTACCGTTTTAGTTGTAGTATTAGTTTTTGGATTTTTTACATACAACGCTCAAATCAATATGGAGAATAGAGGTATTGATTTTGGTTATGGTTTCCTTTCTCAAGAATCTTCATTTGATGTGCAGTTTTCACTTATAGAATACGATGGATCACATTCTTACTTCAGAGCTTACCTAGTTGGTTTACTTAATACTATTTTAGTTTCTGTAATTGGAATTATTATTGCAACAATTTTAGGAGTTATAGTTGGTGTTGCAAGACTCTCGCCAAACTATTTAATAAATCAGTTTGCTGCTTTCTATGTTGAATTTTTTAGAAACATCCCATTACTTTTACAAATATTCTTTTGGTACTTTGCTGCTTTAAGAGCTTTACCTTTGCCTCAGGATGCAGATGCAATTTTGGGTGTTTTTTTCTTAACGATTAAAGGTTTATATGTTCCAGCATTTATTTGGGAAAATCTCAATGTATTTTTATATTCAATAATTGCAGCAATAATTGCAATAGTTGTAATTAGAATTCATGCAAGAAAAGTTCAAGAAACGCAAGGTAAACAGTTACCAGTTTTTTGGATATCAGTAGGTTTAATTTTTATAATACCTTTACTAAGCTTTTTAATTGGAGGTGTGAGTTTATCGTTTGAAATTCCTAAATTAAAGCAATTAGCTACAACATCATTCAAATATGAAGGTGGTATAAGCTTACCCCCTGAATTAATAGCTTTAACTTTATCGCTGGCATTATATACAGCAACTTTTATTGCTGAGTGTGTAAGAGCCGGAATTCAAGGTGTAGGTAAAGGTCAAAAAGAAGCAGCTGCATCAATTGGATTAAATCCTAACCAAGTTTTAAAATTAGTTGTTATGCCACAAGCATTAAGAATTATTATTCCACCAACAACAAACCAATATTTAAATTTAACTAAGAATTCTTCATTAGCTGCTGCTATTGCTTATCCTGATCTAGTATTAGTTTTTGCGGGAACAGCATTAATGCAAACTGGTAAAGCGATTGAAATAGTTTCAATAACGATGCTTACCTACCTTAGCTTAAGTATTTCAATTTCAATTCTTATGAATTGGTATAATAAAAAAATTGCGATTAAGGAAAAATAAATGTCAAAAATTAATTTTTTAAAACCTGATAAAGAAAATATAAATACCTTTCTATACATGGGTTCTTTTTTATTTGTTATTAGTGTTATTGATGTCTCTCTTAATTCATTCTTTAGATTAAATATTACTGGATTTTTACCTTCATCTTTAAGCTTTGTAATACCAATTATATTAGGTTTTATAGGACTGCATTTTATTAGAATTGAACACAGCGGTAATAAATTTTTAGACCAAGTAAATAAAAATATCAATACAAGTAATTTTAATGCAATCTTATCCCTATTAATTATTTTTATAATTATTAAGGCAATACCACCGGTTTTAAGTTGGTTTGTGGTTGATGCAAGTTTTGCTGGTGATAGTAAAGATGTTTGCTCAGGCACTGGTGCTTGTTGGACTTACATTAAAGTCTGGTTTAGAAGATTTATGTATGGAATGTATCCAAATGCTGAGCAGTGGAGAATAAATTTATCTTTTATTGCTTTGGCTCTTTTAGGTTCTGTAGGATATTTTGCTACAGAAAAATTTAAAAAATATTTAACTTTATATTATGTTGTAATTTATCCATTTATAGCATTCCTATTTATTTTCTTTTTTATATCAGGTGGTCCTATATTTTTTGACTTTTCTTATGGAATAATCGCAGCAGTAATTTCAATAATTATTGGTTTCTTTGTACCAAGTAAATTTAAATTTTATTATTTTATATTTGTGCCAATCACTCTTTATATTGCTTTAAAATATTTCATCTTTTACGAGGAATTAATTGAACTAGGTAAACTTGATGGATTGAATTGGGTTGAAACTGGAGCTTGGGGAGGATTATCACTTACATTTATAATTTCATTTTTCTGTTTAATTTTCTGTTTTCCAATAGGAATGGCATTTGCTCTTGGCAGAAGATCAGATTTTCCATTAATAAGATATATATCAATTGGATTTATTGAATTTTGGAGAGGTGTTCCGTTAATTACAGTTTTATTTATGTCTGCTGTGATGTTTCCAATGTTTTTACCTGCAGATTTTTTTATAGATAAATTGGTGAGATGTATAATAGCTATTTCTTTATTTGAAGCAGCTTATGTTGCTGAAGTTATTAGAGGAGGTTTACAAGCATTACCACGTGGTCAATACGAAGCTGCAAAATCATTAGGTATGGGATATTGGAGAATGCATATATTTGTAATTCTTCCTCAAGCTTTAAAATTAGTAATTCCAGGTATTGCTAATACTTTTTTAGCTCTAGTTAAAGATACTCCTCTAATATTTGTAGTTGGTTTACTTGAAATAGTAGGAATGTTGAATTTAGCCAAAACTAATCCAGAGTGGTTAGGTTTTGCTATGGAAGGCTATGTTTTTGCTGCAATAATTTTCTGGATTATTTGTTATGCAATGAGTAAGTATAGCTATAATCTAGAACAGAAATATAAAACAGAGCGATAAATTATGTCTGACAGTATTATTCAAATAAAAAATGTAAATAAATGGTTTGGTGATTTTCAAGTTTTAAAAGATATTAATCTAGAGGTTAAACCAAAAGAAAAAATCGTTGTTTGTGGTCCTTCAGGATCAGGTAAATCTACATTAATTAGATGTATCAATAGATTAGAAGAACATCAGCAAGGTGATATTATTGTTGATGGAAATACTTTAACGGAAGATACAAAAAATATTGAACAAATTAGAGCAGAAGTTGGAATGGTATTTCAACAGTTTAATTTATTTCCTCATTTATCAATTGTAGATAACTGTACACTTGCACCAATTTGGGTAAAAAAAATGCCAAAAAAAGAAGCTGAAGAATTAGCTTTAAAACATTTAGAAAGAGTTCAAATTCTTGATCAAGCACAAAAATTTCCAGGTCAATTATCAGGAGGTCAACAACAAAGAGTGGCTATTGCTAGAGCTCTTTGTATGGAACCTAAAATAATGTTATTTGATGAGCCTACATCAGCTTTAGATCCAGAAATGATTAAAGAAGTTTTAGACGTAATGGTTGATTTAGCAAACCAAGGTATGACAATGATAGTTGTTACACATGAGATGGGATTTGCTAAAGAAGTAGCTGATGAGGTTATTTTTATGGATGAGGGAATGATTGTTGAAAGGGCTGAGACTAAAGAGTTTTTTGCTAATCCAAAGAGCGATAGAACTAAGCTGTTTTTAAGTCAGATACTATAAAAAATATATTATTTTAAAGCAATAAATTTAGATTAAATCAATCGAAATATGTTCATTTTGCATTCAACTAATGCTTGACAGTATTTTAATTATATTAAGTTTCTTACCAAAAAAAATAAATTTTTCTATTGCAGTACCATTAATAAATAGGTTCAATGGTGTTTATAAAATTTAATTAAGAGGGGTCTTAATGGAAGATAATTTCAATAAACACTTAGGCAACAAGCTTAAGCTAAGAAGATTAGCTTTAGGTTTAACACAAACTAAAGTAGCAAAAGCAATTAATGTGACATTTCAACAAATCCAAAAATACGAAAAAGGGACTAACGGTGTAAGTTCAATAAGATTACTTCAACTTTCAAATTATTTAAAAGTGCCGATTAATTATTTCTTTGAAGATTTTTCAGAATATTTAGTGAATTTAGAAAAATCACAAGAAGGTCACATGAATGTTAATTATAATTTTTTAGTAAAATTATATTCAGAGCTTAATGCTGATCAAAAATTAAAATTTAATAAATCTTTACAAATTTCAGGTTCTGGAATTTCAAAAGCAGTTTAATTCAAGTTTTAATTAAGACCCTAGATTTTTATTTAAGAGATAATATTTTTTTAATTTAATTTCTGGCTCCTCGGGCAGGACTCGAACCTGCGACCAATTGATTAACAGTCAACTGCTCTACCAACTGAGCTACCGAGGAATGTAAAAAAGCCAACTTACTTTTTTTTGTAACTAAAACAAGATTTTTTTTGGAGGCAACGCCCGGAATCGAACCGGGATACAAGGATTTGCAATCCTCTGCGTAACCATTCCGCCACGTTGCCATCTTATTTTTAGCTAATAGCTACAGATGCCTTTTTATATTAAATTTTTTCTATTAGTCTATTAAATAACGATCCAAATTGATTATTGTTAATTTAGATTATTAAATTATAAACTTTAACATCAATGAGTAGCGATAAATATATACATTCTGATGTAGAAAATAGAATTTATTCTTATTGGGAAAAAAATGGTCTTTTTAAACCTAAAGAAAATTCAAAAAAATTCTCAATTGTAATTCCACCACCAAATGTGACGGGTAGTTTGCATATGGGGCATGCGCTTAACAATTCTATTCAAGATTTATTAGTTCGTTATCATAGGATGAATAATTTTGAAACTTTATGGCAACCAGGTACAGATCACGCTGGTATAGCTACTCAAGCTTTAGTAGAAAAAAAATTAACTTCTGAAAAAATTGATAAAAATGTAATTGGTAGAGAAAAATTCATCGAAAAAGTTTGGGAATGGAAAGAGCAATATGGAGACATAATAATTAACCAATTAAAAAAACTTGGTTGCTCTTGTGATTGGTCAAGAAATGCCTTCACTATGGATGAGAACTTATCCAAATCAGTAATTAAGGTTTTTGTAGATCTTTATAATAAAGGTCTAATTTATAAAGATAAGAAATTAGTTAACTGGGATACAGTTTTAAAAACAGCTATTTCAGACCTAGAAGTAGATCAAAGAGAGGTAAATTCTAAAATTTATTACATCAGATATCCAATAGATGGGACTGAAGAATTTATTACAATTGCAACAACAAGACCTGAAACTATGCTTGGTGATACAGCTATAGCTGTAAATCCAAAAGACGAACGATTTAAATCCTTTGTTGGAAAAACAGTTACCATTCCAATTGTTGGAAGAAAAATAAAAATTATTGAAGATAACTATGCAGATCCTGAACAAGGAACAGGGGCATTAAAAATAACTCCTGCACATGATTTCAATGACTATGATGTAGGTGAAAGAAATAATCTTGAAATAATAAATATTTTCACTGAAGCCGGTAAAATAAATGAAAATGCCCCTGAGCATTATGTTGGTCTTGATAGGCTTGATGCTAGAAAAAGAATTTTGAAAGAACTTAAAGAAAAGGAATTTTTTGTAAAAGAGGAAAATATTAAAAACAAAGTTCCTTATGGAGATAGATCTAATTCAATAATTGAACCTTTCTTAACAGAACAGTGGTTTGCTGATGCTGGTAAATTATCTGTTAAAGCAAAAGAAGTTGTTAATTCAAAAAAAACAAATTTCTTTCCTGAGAATTGGTCAAAGACTTATTTTCAATGGATGAATAATATTGAACCATGGTGCATTTCAAGACAGCTTTGGTGGGGCCATCAAATACCTGCTTGGTATGGTCCTGATGAAAAAATTTTTGTTGCTGAAAATGAAGATGATGCAAAACAACAAGCTAAAAAACATTATGGTAAAGATGTTGAATTAAATCGTGATCCAGATGTTTTAGATACTTGGTTCTCATCTGGTTTATGGCCTTTTGCAACACTTGGTTGGCCTGATGATAATAAATATGTCGATAAATTTTACCCAACTTCAGTATTAGTTACAGGTTTTGACATTATATTTTTCTGGGTTGCTAGAATGATTATGTTTGGTACAGAGTTTTTAAACAAAGAACCATTTAAAGATATTTATGTTCATGCATTGGTTAGAGATGAGAAAGGACAAAAAATGTCTAAGTCTAAAGGAAATGTAATTGATCCTTTAGATTTAATTGAAAAATATAGTGCAGATGCACTCAGATTTACTTTGTTATCTATGGCCTCACCAGGTACAGACGTTAAGCTTTCTGAGGATAGAGTAAAAGGTTATAGAAATTTTTTAAATAAATTATGGAATGCAAATAATTTTTTAATCACTAATGAATGTGATTTTAAAGATATAGATAAAGTTCCTAGTTTAAATGTAAATATTAACAAATGGATTTATTCAGAACTTGTTGAAACTAAAAATAAGATAGAAAAAAACCTTGAAGATTATAGATTTGATGAAGCAGCTAAAAATGCTTATCAATTTGCATGGCATTCGTACTGTGATTGGTATTTAGAACTATCTAAAACAATACTATTTTCAGAAGATGAAAAAGCTAAAGCAGAGGTTAAAAAAGTATCATCTTTTGTATTCAAACAAATTTTGATTTTGTTACATCCTTTTATTCCGTTTGTTACTGAAGAAATTTGGCTCAAAAATAAATTTGATAATGACGGTAGTGATTATTTAATGCTTAAAAACTGGTTATCTGGTGAAATAAATAGAGATAGTAGCACTGAACAAGTTGAAAATATCATCAACATTATTTCAGAGATTAGATCATTTAAGAATGAGCTAAATGTAAGCCCAGGTTCATTTATTGATGTATCAATAAGCAACATTAATAAAAATCAAAAAGACTTTATTAATACAAATGAAATTATTTTAAAAAAACTAGGAAGAATTAATAGTATCCTAGATAAAGATTTAGATAAATCAGCTGCGACAATGGTTGTTTCTGGTGAATTGTTTAAGATTTATTTTGATAAAGATGTTGATTTAAAATTAATAAAAGAAAATTTAACAAATAAACAAGGTAGATTAGAGCAAGAGATGAATAAAATATCTCAAAGATTGAAGAATAAGAGTTTTGTAGATCGAGCTCCAAAAGAGATTGTTGAACAGGAAAAAAATAATTATAATAATTTAAAGAAAGATATTGAGAAAATATCAGTAACAATAAAGGGTATATAATGGCTAAATTCAATAAAAAGAAACTTCCAAGCAGACATACATCATTAGGAGCAGACAGAGCTCCACACAGATCGTTTTATTATGCAATGGGAGAAACTGAGAAAGATGTATCAAAACCCTTTGTTGGTGTGGTTTCTACATGGAATGAGGCAGCCCCTTGTAACATCGCTTTAATGAGGCAGGCTCAATCAGTTAAAAAGGGAGTTAGAGCAAATGGTGGAACTCCAAGAGAATTTTGCACAATTACCGTAACAGACGGTATTGCAATGGGCCATGAAGGAATGAAGTCTTCATTAATATCTAGAGAAGTAATAGCAGATTCTGCTGAACTTACTGTAAGAGGCCATTGTTATGATGCTTTAGTTGGTATTGCAGGATGTGATAAATCTTTACCAGGCCTAATGATGTCTATGGTTAGATTAAATGTACCAAGTGTATTTATATATGGTGGATCAATCCTTCCAGGTAGATACAAAGGTAAAGACGTAACAGTAGTAGATGTATTTGAAGCAGTTGGAAAACATTCATCTGGTCAAATGTCAGCTGCAGAACTTAGAAAATTAGAATTAGTTGCATGTCCTAGTGCTGGTGCTTGTGGAGGTCAATTTACTGCGAATACAATGGCATGTGTATCTGAGGCAATTGGATTAGCATTACCTTATTCAGCAGGAACACCAGCTCCTTATGAAGAAAGAGATAAATACGCAAAAGCTAGCGGTAAAATGGTTATGAACCTTTTGAAAAAAGGAATTAAACCAAGAGACATTGTAACTAAAAAAGCTTTAGAAAATGCTGCAACAGTTGTTGCTGCTACTGGTGGATCTACGAACGCAGGATTACATTTACCTGCCATAGCTAATGAAGCTGGAATTAAATTTGATTTAATGGACGTTGCTAAAATTTTTAAAAGAACACCTTATCTTGCAGATTTAAAACCAGGTGGAAAATATGTTGCAAAAGATATGTGGTTAGCTGGTGGTGTTCCAATGTTATTAAAAACTTTATATGAAGGTGGATATATACATGGTGATTGTATGACGGTTACTGGAAAAACTATGAAGGAAAATTTAAAAGGAATTAAATTTAATCCAAAACAAAAAGTAATGAGATCTTATAAAAATCCATTATCACCAACCGGTGGTGTTGTTGGATTAAAAGGAAACTTAGCACCTGAAGGTGCAATTGTAAAAGTTGCTGGACTTAAAAAATTACAATTTACTGGAAAAGCAAGATGCTTTGATAATGAGGAAAGTGCAATGAAAGCTGTTCAAAGCAGAAAGTATAATGATGGTGATGTAATTATAATTAGATACGAAGGACCAGTTGGAGGTCCTGGTATGAGAGAAATGTTATCGACAACAGGTGCAATCTATGGACAGGGAAAAGGGGAGAAAGTAGCCCTTATTACTGATGGTAGGTTCTCTGGTGCCACAAGAGGCTTTTGTGTAGGTCACGTAGGCCCTGAGGCCGCTCTAGGGGGTCCTATAGGCCTTTTACGTACAGGAGATATCATCGATATAGATGCTAAAAAAGGAACAATCAATGTAAGGCTTTCTAAAAAAGAAATGGCTGCAAGAAAAAGAAAATGGAAGGCTAGAAAATCAGATTTTGGATCTGGTACTTTATGGAAATATGCACAAACAGTAGGGCCTGCATATTTAGGTGCACCAACACATCCTGGTAAGAAAAAAGAAGTTAAGGATTATTCAGAGATTTAATGAAAATTCGTCCAGTTATTTTATGTGGAGGTGCTGGAACACGACTTTGGCCAAATTCTAAAAATCATCAAGCAAAACAGTTTATTGATTTTGGTAATTGGACTTTACTTGGAAAAACACTTAAGAGAACAAAAGTATCAATTTTTGATGCACCAGTTATAAGTACTAATAGAAAATATCTTAAACAAGTAAAACAACACCTTAGAAAATACAAAATAAGTAAATATAAAATTGTTTTAGAACCAGCAAAAAGAAATACAGCACCTGCAATTTTAAGCACCGCCTTAATCAAAGATATACCTGATGAACAGCCATTAATGTTTTTTTCAGCAGACCATTTAATTGAAAAGATGAGTATTTTTAATACGGCAATTAATAAAAACAAAAAAAACTTAACTGATGAAAATATATTTATATTTGGCATAAAACCAACTTCACCATCTAGTGAATATGGTTATTTTTTAACCAAAAAAATTAAAGGAAATATTAATAAAGTAACAAGATTTATTGAAAAACCAAAAGATGTTAAAGCAAAACAAATTATAAAGAAAAAAGGTTATTGGAATTCGGGAATGTTTTATCTTCGAAAAGATTCCATTATTAATAACTTTAAAAAATATCAGCCCAAAACTTATAGAAATTGTTTAAATGCAGTTAATAAAGCAAAATATAAGGCTAACACTTATTATTTAAACAATACATCATTTATAAAAGCGACTGCTAAATCTTTTGATTATGCAATTCTTGAAAAAACCAAACAAATTAATGCTATCAAACTAGATATTCATTGGTCAGATCTTGGTAGTTGGAAAGAAATTTTGAAGATGTATGACAAAAATAAAAACAAATATATTAAGAAAAAAAAAATCTATTTCCGTCCATGGGGCAGATATACAAATTTATTTGAGGGTAAAGATTTTTTAATAAAAGAATTATATGTTAAACCAAAAGGTATTCTAAGTTTGCAAAAACACCATCATAGGGCTGAACATTGGTTAGTGACTCAAGGAAATGCTAAAATAACTCTTAACAAAGATATAATTGTTAAAAAACCAGGTGAACATATTTACATTCCATTAGAAGCCATTCATAGAGTTCAAAATCCAGGAAAAAAACCTGTTAAAATTATTGAAGCTCAGGTTGGCTCAATTCTTAAAGAAACAGATATTGTTAGATATCAAGATGTTTATGGAAGAGTAAAATAAATTAAATGTTAAATAAATTAATTACTAATGTTAAAGAATTTTTTTTAATAATTAAAAATATAAAGCAAATTAATAAAGATAAACCAAAAATAATTTTTTTTTCAGAAAATAAAACTTACCTCAAATACGCATATGTATTGATAGATGTTATAAACAAAAAATACCCAAACCAAATTTATTATGTGTCTTCAGATATTGATGACAAAGTAAATGACTTTAATATAAAAAATATTTATGTTGGTAAAGGCGCACTAATGCAATATTTTTTTTTAACAGTTAAAGGTCAGAATATGTTTCTCACGTTGACAGACTTAGACAATACAGTAGTAAAAAAAAATAAATTTATTAAAAACTATATATATTTTTTTCATGGCGCTGTAAGCACAACAAAAGTTTACACTTCAACGGCTTTTGATAATTATGACGCAATTTTATGTAATGGTGATTACCACGTAAAAGAAATAGAGTTACGAGAGGACACTCATAAATTGAAAAAAAAAAAATTAATTAAATCAGGTTATCCATATTTTGATTATTTAAATTATAAGTTAAATAAAAAAGAGGTTAATAATGAAATTTTGATAGCACCTTCATGGAATAAAAATAAAAAACATTTTATTAACGAAAATTTTGAAAAAATTATAGATAATTTGATTAAAAGTGGTTTTAAAGTAAGATTTAGACCACACCCAGAAAATTTAAAAAGATCAAAAATATACCTAAATTCAATTAAAAAAAAATTTAATGGCGAGATGTTTGTATACGATGATGATCCTGAAAATTACAAAGCGTTTGAAAGAGCAAAATGTTTAATTACTGATAATTCTGGTATTTCTATAGAATTCTTTCTATTAATGAAAAGGCCAATTATTTATTTTGATGATTTTG
>CACEJN010000021.1 GCA_902559935.1 uncultured Pelagibacteraceae bacterium
TTTTTAAGCCATGAATTTAATCAAAGATTGATCGTGAAATATTCAATTGCTGAAAATGAAGTCATTCCATCATTAACAAGTATTTTTCCATCAGCAAACTGGATGGAGAGAGAAGTGTTTGATATGTACGGAGTATCATTTAAGGATCATCCTGATTTGAGAAGAATACTAACCGATTATGGATTTGAAGGTCACCCATTAAGAAAAGATTTTCCATTAACTGGTCATTCTGAGGTTAGATATAGCGAAGATCAGAAGAAGGTAATTAGTGAGCCAGTAAAGCTTGAGCAAAATTATAGAAATTTTGATTATGAAAGTCCTTGGGAAGGAACAAAATATATTAGAGAAGAAATTGAGAGTAATGACAAAAAAAATTAAAAATTTAAATTTAAATTTTGGCCCTCAACATCCTGCGGCTCATGGTGTTCTTAGATTAATTTTAGAACTAGATGGCGAAGTAGTTGAAAAGGCAGATCCTCATATCGGTCTACTTCATAGAGGAACAGAAAAACTTATAGAAAACAAAACTTATATGCAGGCAGTTCCTTACTTTGATCGTTTAGATTATGTCGCTCCAATGAATCAGGAACATGCATTCGCACTAGCTGTTGAAAAAATACTTAAAATAGATGTACCAATTAGAGCGCAATATATAAGGGTCATATTTTGTGAGATTGGGAGAATCTTAAGTCACATTTTAAACGTTACAACTCAAGCACTTGATGTTGGTGCTCTAACACCTTCTCTTTGGGGTTTCGAGGAAAGAGAAACGTTAATGACATTTTATGAGAGAGCCTCAGGATCTAGACTTCATGCAAATTATTTTAGAGCAGGAGGCGTTCATCAAGATCTGCCAAAAGGTTTGGAGGAAGATATCTTAAAATTTTGTGAAACATTTCCAAAAATAATTAATGATTTAGAAAGTCTATTAACTGACAATAGAATCTTCAAACAAAGAAATGTTGATATTGGTGTAGTGACAAAAGAAGACGCCTTAGATTATTCTTTTTCTGGAGTTATGATTAGAGGCTCAGGTGTTCCATGGGATTTAAGAAAATCTCAACCTTATGACTGCTATGAAAGTTTAGACTTTAAAATTCCAGTTGGAAAAAATGGAGATTGTTACGACAGATATTTATGCAGAATTGAAGAAATGAAAGAAAGTGTTTCAATTATCAAACAATGTCTAGCTAAAATGGAAAAAGGTCCAATTAAATCATTAGATGGCAAGATAAGCCCTCCACCTAAGGCAGAAATCAAACAATCTATGGAAGCTTTGATACATCATTTTAAACTTTTTACAGAGGGATACAGAGTTCCAAAAGATGAAATTTATACAGCTGTTGAGGCACCAAAAGGAGAATTTGGTGTTTACTTAATATCTGATGGATCGAGTAAACCTTATAAATGCAAAATAAGAGCACCAGGGTTTTCACATTTACAGTCAATGGATTATCTAATCAAAGGTCATATGTTAGCTGATGTTCCTGCAGTATTAGGTTCTTTAGATATTGTTTTCGGAGAGGTAGATAGATGAGTTTAAGAAGACCTGCTAAAGATCAGCCAGAAAGTTTTGAATTTAATGCTTCATCATTAGAAGCAGCAAATGTTATTCTTGCAAAATATCCTGAAGGTAAACAGCAAAGTGCTGTAATGGCCTTACTTTATATAGCTCAAAAACAAAATAATAATTGGATACCTTTAGCTGCAATGAAGTACATCGCTAAGTTTTTAGACATGCCTTACATTAAAGTTTATGAGGTAGCTACTTTTTATACAATGTATAATTTAGCTCCTGTAGGCAAATACTTTGTTCAAGTATGCACAACGACACCATGTATGATAAGAGGTGCAAATCAATTAGTTGAGGCTTGTAAAGAAAAAATTTCTGAAAACGAATGTGAATTATCAAATGATAAAAGCTGTTCTTGGATGGAAGTTGAATGTTTAGGGGCATGTGTCAATGCTCCAATGATGCAAATTAATGATGACTATTATGAAGATTTAGATAAACAAAAAACTTTAGATATTTTAGATAAAATTTTAAATGGAGAAACTCCAAAACCTGGTTCGTATAGAGGAAGAGTAAATAATGAACCAGAAAATAATAGGAAAACCTTAATGGATTTAAAAAATGCTTAAAGATCAAGATAGAATTTTTCAGAATTTATATAATGACAAAGGCTCAGATGTATCTTCATCACAAGAGAGAGGTGATTGGGTTAATACAAAAGAAATTACTGACAAAGGAAGAGACTGGATAATTAATGAAATTAAAGAATCTCAACTAAGAGGTCGAGGTGGTGCAGGATTTCCTACTGGTTTAAAATGGTCATTTGCGCCAAAAGAAGTTGGATCTAGACCACATTACTTAGTTATTAACGGCGATGAGTCTGAACCAGGAACTTGCAAAGATAGAGATATTTTAAGATTTGAACCTCACAAATTAATAGAAGGTTGTTTAATAGCATCTTATGCAGTGCAAGCACATGTTTGTTATATTTACATAAGAGGAGAATATTTTGTTGATGGTCAAAAACTTCAAGCAGCAATAGATGAAGCTTATGAAAAAAAATTGTTAGGTAAAAATGCAGCTGGTACAGGATGGGATTTAGATATTTATATTCATTACGGAGCTGGTGCATATATTTGTGGTGAAGAGACTGCACTACTTGAAAGTTTAGAAGGTAAAAAAGGTCAACCTAGATTAAAACCACCTTTCCCAGCTTTGATAGGCCTATATGGATGCCCTACAATAATAAATAACGTTGAAACAATTGCAGTGGTTCCAACCATTTTAAGAAGAGGAGCCAAATGGTTTGCCTCTTTAGGAAGAGAAAAAAATACTGGGACAAAGATTTTCTGCATTTCTGGAAATGTAAACAATCCTTGTAATGTTGAAGAAGAAATGAGTATTCCTTTGAAAGAATTAATAGAAGTTCATGCTGGAGGTGTAATTGGTGGATGGGAAAATTTACAAGCAGTAATACCTGGAGGTTCTTCAATGCCATTAATACCGAAAGAGAGATGTGAAACTTTAAAAATGGACTTTGATGCATGTGTTGAAGAAAAAAGCGGACTTGGTACAGCTGGTATTGTGGTTATTAACAAAGATCAGGACATTATTAAATGTATGGCAAGGATTGCAAGATTTTACAAACATGAGAGTTGTGGTCAATGTACACCTTGTAGGGAAGGTTCTGGTTGGATGTGGAGAATGCTTGAGAGAATGGCAAAAGGTGATGCAACGAAGGATGAAGTAGATATGTTAGGTGATGTTACAAATCAAATTGCAGGACATACTATTTGTGCTTTTGGAGAAGGCTCATCATGGCCAGTTCAAGGATTGCTTAGACACTTTAAAAAAGAAATTGAGAAAAGAAACAATTTGGATCCTATTGTTCAAAAGAAAAACAATATTCCATATTTGGTAGATCAACATTTATTGGATAAAAAAAATGCTTAAATTAAAAGTAAATGAAATAGAAGTAGAAGTCGAAGAAGGTTTAACTGTACTTCAAGCTTGCGAAAAAGCTGGAGTTGAAATTCCAAGATTTTGTTATCATGAAAAATTATCTATCGCAGGTAACTGCAGAATGTGTTTAGTTGAAATGGAAAAATCTCCTAAACCAATTGCTTCATGTGCTATGCCAGCTGCTGAGGGCATGAATATTAAAACAAATACTGCCTTAGTAGAAAAAAGCTCGTAAGGGAGTGATGGAATTTTTATTAGCAAACCATCCCTTGGATTGTCCAGTGTGTGATCAAGGAGGTGAATGTGATCTTCAAGATCAATCAATGTACTATGGTGTCGACAAATCAAGATTTAAAGAAAACAAAAGAGCAGTTCCTGAAAAAAATATGGGACCATTGATAAAAACTCAAATGACAAGATGCATTCACTGTACGAGATGTGTAAGATTTGCAACGGAAGTTGCGGGGGTTCCAGAGCTTGGTGCTATAGGAAGAGGTGAAGATATGCAAATTACAACTTATCTAGAGCAGTCAATGCAATCTGAATTGTCTGCTAATGTTGTAGACTTATGTCCGGTAGGAGCCCTAACATCAAAGCCTTATGTATTTGAAGCTAGACCATGGGAACTAAAGAAAACTGAAACAGTTGATGTAATGGATGCAATTGGATCAAATATAAGAGTAGATACTTATGATTGGGAAGTCAAAAGAGTACTTCCAATTATAAATGAAGATATTAATGAAGAGTGGATCTCAGACAAAACAAGATATGCTTGTGACGGTCTTCTACATCAAAGATTAGATACACCTTTTATCAAATACAATGGTAAGTTTGATAAAGCCTCATGGGATGAAGTGTACAAAATAATTAAATCTAAATTTGAGAACACATCAAAAGAAAAAATATGTGGTTTTGTTGGTGATTTAACTAATATGGAGACTGGATATATTTTTAAAGAATTTTTTGATCGAACAATTGATGCTAAAAATTATGACTCAAGATCTGATAACAGATTTATAAATACTTCAAAAAGAGAAAACTATTTATTCAATTCTTCTATAAATGGTATAGAAGAATCAGATTTAATTTTTATAGCAGGTTCAAATCCAAGATATGAAGCAACTATTTTAAATGCTAGAATAAGAAAAGCTTACATAAACAATAATACAAAAATTATTTCACTTAATGATGTTGGTGATTTAACTTATCCTTATCAAAGTTTAGATGGTCAAACACAAACTTTAAATAATATTCTTGAGGGAAATCATGACATATCTAAAGAAATTATTAATTCAAAAAAACCAATAATTATTATTGGTGAGTCTCTACTTAGAATAAAGTCTTCAGAATTTTTGTTTAATAAAACAAAAGAATTTTTATCAAAAAATAATAAAATTTCAGATGAATGGAATTCTTTAAATATTTTATCAACTGATGCAGCAACCGTAGGAAATATTGATCTTGGAATAATTAATAATGAAAATAACTTAATAAATGATTTAAAAGAACATAAATTTGATATTGTTTATCTTGTAGGTCAAGACAATTTAGAATTTGATAAAAAAGATGAATTCATAATTTATCAAGGCAGTCACGGTGACAAAGGTGCTGAGTCTGCTGATATTATTTTGCCAGGCGCAGCTTATACTGAACAAGACGGATACTTTACTAATTTAGAAGGAAAAATTCAAAAAGCTTATAAAGCATCGTATCCACCAGGTGATGCAAAAGAAGATTGGCAAATAATTAATGAACTGGCTGAATTTATGAATAATAGAAAATTATTTAATGACAAAGATGAATTGGAAAGCAGCATGTTTAACTATTTAAATTTACAAAAAGAAAAAAAAGTAAATGAGATTAATAATTCTACTAATGAATTTAAAAATGAAAATTTAATAATCAATGTAAAAGACTATTATTTTTCAAATGTAATTGCTAGATCATCAAAAACGATGGTTGAATGTAATAACTCTAAATTAAATTTAAAATCAACAGGTACAGAAGGTTAATATGGAATACTTGAGCATAGTTTTTCAAGAAGTTTATAAGATTTTATTCTTACTAGTTCCTGTTCTTGTTTCTGTAGCAATGATAGTTTGGCTTGATAGAAGGGTTTGGGCTTTTGTTCAAAAAAGACAAGGACCTAATGTTGTTGGTCCGTTCGGTTTATTACAATCTTTAGCTGATGCTTTAAAATATATATTTAAAGAAATCATTATTCCATCTAGTTCAAATAAAGTGATTTTCATACTGGCCCCTATAGTCACTATGACTTTAGCTTTGATTGCGTGGGCTGTAATTCCATTTAGCGCAACTCACGTTTTGGCCGATATCAATGTTGGAATTCTTTACTTATTTGCTGTTTCTTCACTAGGTGTTTATGGAATAATAATGGGAGGCTGGGCATCCAATTCTAAATATCCTTTTCTAGGAGCAATTCGTTCTGCTGCTCAAATGGTATCTTATGAAGTTTCAATTGGTGTAATAATTATCAATGTTTTACTTTGTGTTGGTTCATTGAATTTAAACGATATTGTTATTGCTCAACAAAATATGTGGTTTGTAATACCATTATTTCCAATGTTTGTAATATTCTTTATTTCAGCTTTAGCTGAAACCAACAGACCGCCGTTTGATTTACCAGAAGCTGAGGCAGAGTTAGTTGCTGGTTATCAAACTGAATATTCAGGAATGATGTATGCAATGTTTTGGTTAGGTGAGTACGCAAACATCCTATTGATGTGTGCAATGGGAGCAATATTATTTTTAGGTGGTTGGATGTCCCCAATCGACGTTTATCCATTTACGTTAGTACCAGGTGCAGTATGGCTAATATTAAAAATTCTTCTTTTGTTTATTTTATTTGCTTTAGTTAAAGCCATTGTTCCTAGATATAGATATGATCAGTTAATGAGACTTGGATGGAAAGTTTTTCTTCCTCTTTCATTAATTTGGGTTGTATTAACTGCTAGCTATTTGTTTTATTTTAATCTTTTACCAGTAAATTAATAATGAAAATTTCTAGATTTTTTAAAACAATTTTAATGACTGACTTTTTAGGTGGTTTGTTAATTGCCATTAAAGAATTATTTAAGTCAAAAAAAACAATTAATTATCCTTTTGAAAAAGGTAAAATCAGTCCGCGTTTTAGAGGTGAGCATGCTTTGAGAAGATATCCAAACGGTGAGGAAAGATGTATAGCTTGCAAATTATGTGAAGCAGTTTGCCCTGCTCAGGCAATAACAATCGAGTCAGCTGAAAGAGAAGACGGAAGCAGAAAAACAACTCGTTACGATATTGATATGATGAAATGTATTTATTGTGGATTATGTGAAGAGTCTTGTCCAGTAGATGCAATAGTACAAGGTCCAAATTTTGAATTTTCTACAGAAACACGAGAAGAACTTTATTATACAAAAGAAAAATTATTAGATAATGGTGATAGATGGGAGAATGTTTTAGAGGCTAATATTAAAGCTGACAATATCCATAGATAAAAATGATTGCACACGCTATTTTCTTTTATACATTTTCTATAATTGCTGTTGTTTCAGCTATAATGGTAACCGCTTCTAAAAATACTGTTCACTCAGTATTTTTCTTAATTCTTGATTTCATAAGCATTTCTTGTCTTTTTATAATGATTGGTGCTGAATTTTTGGGAATGATAATGCTAATTGTTTATGTTGGGGCTGTTGCAGTTCTGTTTTTATTTGTTGTTATGATGTTAAACGTGGCCCAACAAAAAAATCAATGGTTTGCAGGTCAAGCAACCTCTAAACATATCCCAGTTGGTTTAATTATAAGTACTTTAATTTTCTTTGAAATTATAATTGTGATAGGTGGCTGGAAATATAAACCAGAAATTTTTGATATTAACAATTCACCTGCTAATACAAGTGTAAGCAACACTCATTCATTGGGTCAAATTTTATACACTGATTATATTCATGTGTTTCAAATAAGTGGAATGATCCTATTAGTAGCTATGATTGGGGCTATTGTATTAACATTTAGACAAAGATCAGGTCTTAAAAGACAAAGTTATATCAAGCAAATTTCTAGAGAAAGAGCCGAAGGTGTTGAGGTGCTAGAAGTTCAGAGCAATAAAGGAGTTAAAATAGATGATTGATATAGGTTTAGGACATTATTTGACTTTAGGTGCTGTTATTTTTTCAATTGGAGTAATTGGTATTTTTCTTAATAGAAAGAACATCATTGTTATATTAATGAGTATTGAATTGATATTGCTTGCTGTAAATATCAATTTAGTAGCTTTTTCTATTTATTTGGGAGATTTGGCAGGACAAGTCTTTACTTTATTTATTCTAACTGTTGCAGCAGCAGAAGCAGCCATAGGATTAGCAATAATTGTCGTGTATTTCAGAAACTCTGGAACAATACGAGTTGAAGAAATAGATAGGCTGAAAGGATAATCATGGAACTATCAATTATATTTCTTCCACTTATTGCTTCAATTATATCAGGTTTTTTTGGAAGATATATCGGTGATAGAAATTCTGAAATAATAACAAGTGCTTTAGTTTCAATTTCTGCACTCTTATCAATTCATGTTCTTTATCAAGTAATTGTAAATCAATATGAGGAAAATATTGTTATAGCTACCTGGATAAGTTCAGGGTCACTTGATGTAAATTGGTCAATGTTAATTGATCCTTTATCAGCAGTTATGTTAGTAGTTGTAACTTCCGTATCTGCTTTAGTGCACATCTATTCAATTGGTTATATGTCTCATGATCCTCATAAGCCAAGATTCATGGCTTATTTATCGTTATTCACTTTTGCAATGTTGATGCTTGTAACATCAGACAATTTTATTCAACTATTTTTTGGTTGGGAAGGTGTTGGTCTTTGCTCTTACTTCCTAATTGGTTTTTGGTTTAAAAAAGAAAGTGCAAATGCTGCAGCCATAAAAGCATTTGTTGTAAACAGAGTAGGTGACTTTGGTTTTGCTTTAGGTATTTTTTTAATATTCTATTTATTTGGAACAGTTAATTACTCAGAAGTTTTTCAACAAATTCCAACAGTTGTAGATAAAAATTTATCCTTTTTAGGTTTTGAAGTTAAAGCAATAGATTTAGTTTGTTTGCTTTTATTTATAGGGGCAATGGGTAAATCTGCACAGATATTATTACATACTTGGCTACCTGATGCTATGGAAGGTCCAACCCCAGTTTCTGCATTGATTCACGCAGCAACGATGGTAACAGCTGGTGTTTTCTTAGTAGTAAGATGCTCTCCAATTTACGAATATTCACCATTAATACTAAATTTTATAACTATCATTGGAATGACTACAGCATTCTTTGCGGCAACGGTTGCTCTGGTTCAAACAGATATAAAAAAAATTATTGCTTACTCTACGTGTAGCCAACTTGGCTATATGTTTTTTGCAGCTGGAGTAGGTGCATATAATGTTGCTATGTTTCACTTATTTACTCACGCATTTTTTAAAGCTTTATTATTTTTAGGATCTGGTTCAGTAATCCACGCATTTAATGATGAGCAAAATATTAACAACATGGGAGGTGTGTGGAAAAAGCTACCATATACCTATGCTTTAATGATAATAGGAACACTTGCTTTAACTGGTTTTCCATTTTTATCAGGATTTTATTCTAAAGACGCAATTATAGAATTTGCGTATTTAAAAGGTAATACGACTGGTTATTATGCAGCTGGGATTGGAATAATTACAGCATTTTTAACATCTATTTATTCATGGAGATTGATATTTAAAACTTTCCATGGAGAGTACAATAATAAAGAGATTAAGATAGAGGAAACACACGAGTCTCCATTAGTTATGCTTGTTCCATTATTTATTCTTTCAATAGGAGCGGTATTTGCTGGTTTTCTATTTAAAGGACTATTTATTGGTCATGGTGATAATTTATTCTGGGCAGAGTCTATTAAGTTTTTAGAGCCTTTAAGCACTGAACATCCACCTTTATGGTTTTTACTTTTAACACCTTGTTTAGTTTTAGTATCTATTCCAATTGCTTATTACTTATTTGTAAAAAACAAAGAATTACCTAATTCAATAGTTTTTATGAACAAACCTTTGTATAATTTTTTAGTCAATAAATGGTATTTCGACGAGTTGTACGATGTCTTGTTTATTAAATCCTCAAAAAAACTAGGTTTATTTTTGTGGAAATTTTGTGATGGAACTATAATTGATGGTTTTGGTCCTGATGGAATTTCTTCTTTTATAAAAAAATGTTCAATTAAAGCAACTAAATTTCAAAGTGGTTTTATCTATCAATATGCATTTGTAATGTTGTTAGGTTTCTCTGCTTTACTAACTTTTTTAATAGTTAAATAATGAATTTTCCTATTCTTTCATCTTTAATATTATTACCAATAGTTGGTGCTTTATTTTTATTTTTTACCAAAGATAAAGAAGGAAATAATTTAACTGCTAAATATGTTGCTTTGTTTACAACTATAGTTAATTTTTTAATTTCGATTTATCTTTGGATTTCTTTTGACCAATCAACGTCTACTTTTCAATTTGTAGAAGATAGAACATGGATTGAAGGATTTATTAATTATAAAGTTGGAGTTGATGGTATTTCAATTTTATTTATAATATTAACAACATTTATCACTCCCCTTTGTATAATATCTGTAAATAATTCTGTTAAAAATAGATTGAGAGATTTTTTAATTGCAATTCTAATCATGGAAAGTTTTATGATTGGTGTTTTCTGTGCACTTGATTTAGTTGTATTCTATTTATTTTTTGAAGCTGGATTAATACCAATGTTTTTAATTATTGGTATTTGGGGAGGTGCAAGAAGGGTTTATTCTGCATTCAAATTCTTTTTATACACATTGTTAGGTTCTGTTTTAATGTTAGTTGCAATAATTTCAATTTATTGGATTACAGGAACAACTGACGTAGTTCAACTATATGAAATTGGTATTGATGTTAAATATCAAAACCTATTGTGGTTAGCATTTTTTAGTTCATTTGCAGTTAAAACACCTATGTGGCCAGTTCATACATGGTTACCTGATGCGCACGTTGAGGCTCCTACAGCAGGATCTGTATTATTAGCCGCAATTTTATTAAAGATGGCTGGATATGGTTTTATAAGATTTTCTTTAGGTCTTTTCCCGGTTGCATCAGAGGTATTTACACCATTAATTTACACTTTGAGTGTTATAGCAATCATATTTACTTCACTAATAGCTTTAATGCAGGAGGATATGAAAAAGTTAATTGCTTATTCTTCAGTTGCGCATATGGGCTTTGTAACTTTAGGTATATTCACTTTGCAACAACAAGGAATTGAAGGAAGTATAATTCAAATGATAAGCCATGGCTTAGTTTCGGCAGCATTATTTTTAACTGTTGGCGTAGTTTATGACAGAATGCATTCTAGATTAATAAGTACATATGGTGGACTAGTTTCTGTAATTCCAAAATATTCAATACTGTTCATGTTATTTGCTTTAGCATCGCTTGGTTTACCTGGAACCAGTGGTTTTATTGG
>CACEJN010000022.1 GCA_902559935.1 uncultured Pelagibacteraceae bacterium
GAAAAAAACAAATTAATTACCATATAAATCAAGTAAGTCGCCTAATGGGGCTTACAAAAATAAACTTGCTTAACAAAGGAGGATATTATGACAAGTAAGGATCTATCTATATTTAACTCACTTAGACCTTTTTCAATTGGTTTTGATGACATGTTCGACCAATTTGAAAATATGTTGGGAAATGGGAATTTGACAATGCAGTCAAATTATCCACCCTACAACATCCGAAAGACAGGCAAAGACAACTATGCAATTGAGGTGGCGTTGGCTGGCTTTAGCAAAAAAGACGTTGAGGTTGAGTTCGAGGACAATTTATTAACTGTAAGAACAAAACAAGTTAATAAGCCTGAGGACAGTGATGTTAATGGAGAAATTATTCATAAAGGTATTTCTCAAAGACAATTTGCGAGATCATTCACTATAGCTGATGATGTAAAAGTTAATGGTGCTGAGCTTAAAGATGGTCTTTTAACAATATCTTGTGAAAGAATAATTCCAGAACACAAAAAAAAGAAGCTTATTGAAATTAAATAAGTCTTAAACCTTGCTTGTGGGGATTTCTCCCCACAAGTTTAAATTAATTATTTCTTTGCCATTATAGCATTTAAAAAAAATGCTAGTAATCCAGCAGGTATAAGTCCAGTTGTTAACAGTAGTTTTAAACTTATCCCAAAATCTGGAATATTTTTCACAAAGTCTGGTAACAATGACATTCCAATTCCAAAAGATAAAGAAAGAGCCAAGATTAATAAATTTCTTTGATCCATTTCTGCCCTTGAAATCAATTTAATACCAGCAGCTACAATCATACCGAACATAATAATTGCTGCTCCACCTATCACAGACTCTGGCATCGCTGCAATTATTCCACCTAATTTTGGAAATAATCCCATTAGAACTAAAGCTATTCCAGCTATAGTTCCAACGTGTCTACTTACCACTCCTGTAAACGCAACTAGTCCAGCATTTTGCGAATAAGATGTATTTGGCATTGCATTAAATATTGCACCAAATGCGGTACCAACACCATCTGCCATAATCCCACCTGATATTTCTTTATCTGTTGCCTCTCGTTTAGCACCACCCATTGTCGTAGCACTAATGTCTCCAATTGTTTCAATTGTTGTAACAACTGACATGAACAACATTAGAATTATTGCACCCGGTACAAAATCAATTCCATATTGAAGTGGCATTGGAAATGCAAACCATGCAGCAGATGCAATTTTACCATAGTTAACCATTCCTAGTGCTGCTGCAACTATGAAGCCAGCCACTATTCCAATTAAAATTGAAGCTGCAGAAGCCATCCCTTTACCTCTAAGATTAAAAAAGATAGCAACTATAAATACTGAAGCAGCAACTGTTAAGTGATTTGCATTTGCAAAGATTTCAGGTTTATTGTTCATTAACCATCCACCTCCACCAGCATACATAAAACCAACTTTAAGCAGACTAAATCCGATCATTAATACAACTATACCAGTGACTAATGGTGGGAATAGATGCCTTATTGGTTTTAAAACTTTTCCAATAAAAATTTGAAAAATTCCTCCAATAAACGCTGCTGTAAATACCGCGCCTAATCCTGCTGCTTTAAATGGTAGCATGATTGGTATAAACGCAAAACTTGTTCCTTGAACAATAGGAAGTCGTGCACCAATTTCTTTGTATCCAACAGTTTGTATAATTGTTGCAACTCCTGCTACAAACAAAGCCATTTGAATCAAAAATATTTTTTGTTCAGGCGTTTGACCAAAAACTCCAGCCACAATAATAGGAACAGTTATATTACCAGCAAACATTGCTAATACATGCTGAATTCCTAAAGGTATGGATTTATTTAATGGAAGTTTTTTATCCGGACTGTTTGTAGAGCCCGCTTTTGTTTTTCTTGAAGCCATATAACCTCCGTCGTTAACTAAATAGACGTTATATTATTGGCTATGAATTAAAATAAAAAAACTGATAAGTTTAGAACAACTCCACTTTAAATAGTAAAAAAAACCTATATTGAGCAGATTTATTTTAATAATAAATTTTAAAAGCAACCGTTTGAAACAAAGCCTACAACTATGTTTTCTGAATTTATTTCAAACCTTCGCTCACAAGGAACAAGGTATTTTTTGCTATTATAAACTAGCTCGAAATTCCCTTTTGCATTTTTAAAATCCTCATCTGGTTTTCCAAGCTCCATTTGAAGTGCACTAGAAGATTTTCCAAGGAATTTGCTTAATTTTTCATTTTCTTTTTCAACAATAGCATCTGTTTTATCTTTAACAGTTTGACACCCTGAAAAAAGAATTATGATAATCAAAAGACTTATTGCTGATTTAAATTTTGACATAAGTTCAAATTAACTTTTTTTGTTTCATAAATTATTAACTTTTAAGTTGTATAAATAATTTATTTCTTATTACTTTTAAGTTTAATTATAGTAACAATTGTGTTCTTTATTTGATGGTTCAAGCATATGAATGAAAAAGCCCTAGAAAAGATACTAGATATATTTTTAAAAGAAGTTTTACCCTTAACTGAAAAAGGTGTTGTCAAAGGTAGTAAAATATTTGGGGCAGCAATAATTAAAAAAGATGATTTATCGCTTGTAGTTGCTGAAACAAACAATGAAATAGAAAATCCATTATGGCATGGAGAAATGCATACTCTTAAAAAATTTTATGAATTAGATGCAAATACAAGACCAAAAGAAAAAGACTGCATGTTCTTAAGTTCACATGAGCCCTGCAGTATGTGTTTAAGTGCAATCACATTTTCTGGATTTGATAATTTTTATTATTTGTTTCCGTATACTGCCACAAATGATGAATTTAATATTCCACATGATTTAAATATACTCAAAGAAGTATTTAAAATTAATGATGGAGAATATAATAAAGAAAATTCTTATTGGAAAAGTCAGAATATAAATTTACTTATTGAAAATTTACCTACCTCAAAAAAAGAAAATATTTTAAATCAATTAGACGAAATTAAAAAAAAATATCAAACATTATCAAATCAATATCAGGAAAATAAGGATGGAAATTCTATACCATTAAATTAAGTAATGAATACAAACCTTAAAATTTCAAATGTAACAAAAATATATCCTGGGTGTGTTGCAAACGACAATGTTTCGCTAGAGTTTAATAGTGGTAAAATTTATGCTCTTCTTGGAGAAAATGGTGCTGGAAAATCTACACTAGTTAAAATTCTATCAGGCGTCATCATTCCTGACGAAGGTAAAATTTATTTAAATGAAAATAATCTGAAGCTTAATTCTCCATTAGATGCAAAAAAAAATGACATTGGAATGGTATTTCAGCATTTTAACCTTTTCGAAACTTTGTCAGTATTTGAAAACTTAATAATAGACTCAGATGAAGAAAGAGAAAGTTTAAGAGAAAAAATTGACTCCATTATGAGAAAATACAATTTTTCAATTGATCTTGATATACCTGTTTTAAATCTTTCAGCGGGTCAAAAACAGAAAGTGGAAATAATAAGATGCCTAATAAGGAATCCAAAAGTTTTAATTATGGATGAACCCACGTCTGTATTAACAGAGCAAGAAACAAGTGAATTGTTTCTATCTTTGAAAAAATTTTCAGAAGAAGGAATTTTAATTATTTATATCACTCATAAACTAAAAGAAGTTATGGAGCTTTGTGATGAAGTTGCTGTAATGAGAAGGGGAAAGTTGGTTTCTGTAAGTGAAATAAAGAATGAAAATATTGAGTCACTTGCTAACAAAATGGTAGGTCAAAACTTAAAAACTATAAAGAAAAAAAAAGAGAAAACTTCATCAGATCAATTAATAAATATCATAAATCTAAATTTTATAAGCGAAGATCCTTTTGAAACAAATTTGAGTGATATTAATTTTTCTGTTAATCGAGGTGAGTGCTTGGGAATTGCAGGTATATCAGGAAACGGTCAAAGTGAATTATTTCAAGTATTAAGCGGTGAAATTATATCAGACAAGAATTCTATAGAATTTAATAAAAATTATATTGGAGATTTAAATCCTCAAGAGAGAAGAGAATATTTGATGGCCTTTTCTCCAGAAGATAGACTTGAACAAGCTGCTATTCCACAAATGGCAATTTTTGAAAATGTAGCTCTAAATAATTTTAAATCCTCAAATTTTTTTAATAATGGATTAATAAATGAAAATAAAATTAAAGAACATTCAAAAAAAATAATTTCGGACTTTAATGTTAATACAGACAACATAGAGTTAAAAAGCCAATTTTTATCTGGAGGCAATCTACAGAAATTAATTATAGGAAGAGAATTAATCACCTCTCCAGATTTATTAATTTGTTTTAATCCAACTTGGGGGCTAGATGTTGGAGCAATAAATTATATCCATGAGACGTTGATTAAAATCAATGAACAAAATAAATCAATCATATTAATATCTACAGATACTGATGAGTTATTAAAATTAAGTGATAAAATTTCAGTAATACATAAAGGGAAATTATCAAAAATTATGAATGCTGATGAGGTTACCTCTGAGAAACTTGGGATACTTATGGGGGGTGGAAATTGATTAAAATTGTAAAAAGAGATCAGCCTTCAAGAGCTATATTTTTCCTTACACCTATTTTAGCAATTTTTCTAACCTTAGTAGCAGGAGGTTTAATTTTTTATATCCTAGGTTTTAAACCTTTTGAAGCTCTTAAGTTTTTTTTCATAGTTCCAATTGCTGATAAGTATGGGTTTAGTGAATTGCTCTTAAAAGCCACACCACTTTGTTTAATAGCAATTGGTTTATCTTTTTGTTTTAAAAGTAATAATTGGAATATTGGTGCAGAAGGTCAATTAACTTTTGGAGCTATAGTTTCTGGGGGTGTTGCATTATTATTTTATGAACAGGAAGGTTTTTATATTCTTCCAATAGTTATTTTAGCTGGCGCAATCGGTGGTATGCTATATGCATCCATACCTGCAATTTTAAAAACTTACTTTAATACAAATGAAATTTTAGTAAGTCTTATGCTGGTATACGTTTCAAAATTAATTTTGGATTATCTTGTTGTTGGCCCTTGGAGTAATCCAGAAGGATTTAATTTTCCTGAAACAAGACAGTTCAGTGACTCAGCAAGACTTCCTTTATTATTTGAAGGACTAAGAATTCACGCAGGGATATTTTTAGCTTTAGCTGCAGTAGTTATAAGTTGGTTTGTTTTTTATAAAACATACTTGGGGTTCCAAATGAAAGTTTCAGGATTTAGTTTAAAAACAGCAAAATATGCTGGGTACAAAGGTAAAAAAATGATCATTCTCGTTTTTTTAATAAGTGGTGCTTGTGCAGGTTTAGCGGGGGTTGGTGAAATAACTGGACCTATCGGACAGCTTCATAGAGAAGTATCTCCAGATTATGGTTTTACTGCAATAATTGTTGCATTTTTGGGCCGTTTACATCCTGTTGGAATAATTTTTGCATCTCTAGTTGTTGCAATTACTTATCTGGGTGCCGAAACAGCGCAAATATTTATGCAAATTCCAAAATATACTGGTCAGGTTTTTCAAGGAATGATTTTATTTTTTCTTCTTGCTTCTGACTATTTACTCTTTTTCAAATTTAAATTTATAAGTTCAAAAAAATGATCATCGATATAAATTTTATTGGACTGATAATTGCATCAATCATGGCCTCCGCTGTTCCTTTGATCTTGGCGTCTTGTGGTGAACTTATTACAGAAAGATCTGGTGTTCTAAATCTTGGTGTTGAAGGCATGATGATCATTGGCGCCATATCAGGCTTCGCACTAATGACAGTGACAGGAAGTTTGATTATAGCGGTTTTTGGGGCAATGTTAGCTGGGGTTTTGATTTCAACTATTTTTGCATTCCTAACTCAAACATTGATTACAAATCATGTTGCTACTGGTTTGGCGCTTACCATATTTGGAATTGGTATTTCTGCGATGATAGGAAAAAATTTTGTAGGTATTCCTGGAAAAGAGTTTCCTGTTTTATTTGAAGGTTTAAAAGACACAATACCACTTTTAGGTCCAATATTATTTGGACATTCAATTGTTTTTTATTTTGCTTTTGCCCTTCCCTTCATAACTAGCTATTTTTTAAAAAAAACGAAAATTGGATTAATTGTAAGAGCTGTAGGAGACTCACCTGAGTCTGCTTCTAATCAAGGAATAAATGTTAGGTTAGTTCGTTACGCTTGTATACTTTATGGAGGCTCAATGAGTGGACTTGCTGGTGCATATTTATCTATGATTTATACTCCTCAGTGGATTGAAAATATGACAGGTGGAAGAGGTTGGATCGCATTAGCTCTGGTGGTTTTCTCAACATGGAACCCAATTAAAATTTTAATTGGTGCTATGATTTTCGGTGGGTTAACAATTATCCAATTTCATATGCAGGCTATTGGAGTAAGAATACCTGTGCAATTTTTAACAGCTCTACCCTACATTGTGACAATAGTAGTTTTAGTTGTAATTTCACGTGATAGTAGAAAAATAAGACTAAGTACTCCTAGTTCTCTGGGGAAATCTTTTCATAAAGACAATTAATTTAAA
The DNA here is from genome assembly GCA_902559935.1 of uncultured Pelagibacteraceae bacterium. Classification (GTDB taxonomy): domain Bacteria; phylum Pseudomonadota; class Alphaproteobacteria; order Pelagibacterales; family Pelagibacteraceae; genus Pelagibacter. Next base: position 6,555 of record CACEJN010000022.1, read on the forward strand.
AATAATCATTTTTTTTTAGATAATTTAATCTAAATTTAATCTTATTAAAAAATCAAAAGGGGAAATAAATTTATGCATAAATTTTTTATTCGTTCTTTCGTCTCTTCTTTAGTTTTATTATTTACGTTTACTGTAGCTGCAATTGCAAAAGATGTTAAAGCAGCATTTGTTTATATTGGCCCAACTGGTGACCATGGATGGACATATCAGCATGATGTAGGTAGAAAAGCTGTTGAAGCTGCCGGATTTAAAACAACTTACGTAGAAGGTGTTCCAGAAAGTGCTGATGCCGAGAGGGTTCTTAGACAATTAGCTAATTCAGGTCATGATGTTATCTTTACAACTAGTTTTGGATATATGAATCCAACTAACAAAGTTGCAAAAGAGTTTCCAAATGTAAAATTTGAACATGCTACTGGATATAAAAGAGAACATCCAAATGTTTCTACATACGCAGCTAGATTCTACGAAGGTAGAACAATTTTAGGAACAATCGCTGGAACTATGACAAAATCAAATGTTATTGGTTATGTTGCATCTTTTCCAATTCCTGAAGTTATCAGGGGTATCAATTCATTTACTTTAGCGGCTCAAAAAGTTAATCCAAATATTAAAACTAAAATTGTTTGGGCTTTCACTTGGTACGATCCAGGTAAAGAAGCAGAAGCAGCAAAAGCTTTAATTGACCAAGGTGCTGATGTAATTGCTCAACATACAGATAGTACTGCCATTGTTCAAATTGCTGAAAAAGCTGGAGTATATGCTTTTGGACAAGCAAGTGATATGGACAAGTTTGCTCCTAAAGCTGTATTGACTTCAGTTGAAAACAATTGGGGGCCATATTACGTAGACAGAGTTAAAGCTGTTGCGAACGGTACATGGAGTCAAAAAGATACTTGGCATGGTATTGGAGATGGTATGGTTGTGATATCAGATTTAGATTCACAAATGCCAGCTGACCTAAGATCAAAAGTTAAAAAACTTCAAGCAGATTTAGCATCTGGTAAAGTTCATTCTTTCACTGGACCAATTTATGACCAGAAAGGTAACTTGATGGTTGCTGAAGGAAAAACTGCAGATGATGGAATGCTTGCAGGAATGATGACTTACGTTAAAGGTGTTGAAGGAGATATACCTAAGTAATCAGTTTCCAATTTAAAAAATTTAAAAGGCCGGTTTTTTAACTGGCCTTTTTTATATCTGATGTTTTTTTTTGATTTCTTCAATCCTTAATTCTTCGTAAATTTCGAAGGGTTGTACTATCCAAGGATTATCAGGTAGTCTATTTGCACAAAAGTCTGGCTCAAATGTTGATTTCTTTTTTTTAAACAATGTTGCTGTTTTAATATCTTCTATTTTATCCTTAATGGGCTCGTATTTTTTTAACCAGTCTATACTTTTGTTAAAAGTGATTCCTGTGTCAGATAAATCATCACATAAAAGTATTTTTCCACCCATATTGGGTGCTATCGAACTCATTTCTCTTGAAAACACAATATCACCTTGCTCATCCTCTACTCCCTTACCACTGTAAGACTCAACTGCAAGATACGCACATTTTAATTTAAAAATTCTACTTAAAACATCTATCATCGGCGCTGCTCCACGCATGATGCCAATTAGTATGGTTGGTTTATATCCGCTCTCATCAATTTGGATTGCAAGCTTCTCAACGGTTTTGTTGTACTCGTCCCAGCTGACAATCATTTTTTCAGACATAATTTTTTATATCTATTTATTTAAATAATAAAACTAAAACTGCAAGGACGATAAGTGCAATTATTGAGGATATTAAAATATACAACCTATGAATGTTTCTTCCTCTTAAATTAAAATAATGTCTTGCTACACCAGAAATAACAGCAATCGCACACAATATTAACCAATTATATTGATGATAAACTAAAAAGCTCGAATGCCCAGAAAGCATAATAAATAAAACTAAAAAAGTGGAATAATTATTATGAATTGATCTCTGTTTAGCTGCTAGAGACAGACTCATATCAAATTTTTCACCTCTTTCACTACTACTAATTATGTTCATTTGATTGGGTATAATTACTGTAAAAACATTACCAAACATATTAGTACCAATGATTAATCCAACACTTAAAATTGCAAATTTTGGTCCAAATAATTTTGTAAGTCCATATGAAACAACTGCTAACAAAATTATTCCTAAGGATATAAATAAAATATTATTCTCAATTAATTTTGATTTACATAAAAGATCATAAATAAACCAAGCTACAATCAATGATAAAAGTGAGATAATAATTGCATAACTAGGAGGCATTAAAAGAACACGCTTATCAACCATTAATACTCCAGCGTTATAATAGTAAATTACAACTAAGAGCAACATTCCTGTTACAAAAGTTAAGTAACTTTGCCACTTAAAGATTACTAATCTATTTAAGTAATCTTGAGGTGGAGATGTTTTTAACCTTGAAAGTTTATAAAAAAAACCAGAATGCATCAGATATCCTTCACCATCGATATCATCACTTGTTATATTTTTATTTAAATTATTATCTAAGTAATTAAATAAAAAACTATTACCTACCCATAATATTGCAAATAATACATGGCCCCATCTAAGAATAACTTCTAACCATTTTATTGTATAAGGTAAAAATTCCATTAATATTTTATTTTATCTACTTTTTTATCCCAAATTTCAAATGCTTTTAAAGCTTCATCTCTGAGCATTTGAACCATTTTAATTTTCCTATCATCAATTTTTTTTGGAATTTCTGAATAAATAAACGAGTCATCGAAATCTATATTTTTTGCATCTTCTCTAGTGTTTGCATAATATATTTTATCTAATCTTGACCAATAAATTGCTGAGAGACACATCGGGCAAGGTTCACAAGATGTATAAATCTCACATCGAGAAAGATCAAAAGTATTTAAATTTTTACAGGCTTCTCGAATTGCTACTATTTCTCCATGAGCAGTTGGATCATTTGAAGAAGTAACTTTATTTGAACCCTCAGCAATAATCTTATCATCTTTAACTATAACACTTCCGAAGGGACCACCAATAGTATTTGCACTATTTATTGATAGCTCAATGGCTCTTGCCATAAATTTTTTTTTATCTTCCATTTTAATTTTTTATTTTATTTTTAATTTTGTTAATACTCATTAAAATTCTTTCGGGGGTTGCCGGTGCATTAAGTTCTGGTGCAAACTGATAATTTCCAATTGAAGCAACTGCATCCTTTATTGCATAAAAAACACTCATAGCTAGCATCAAAGGAGGTTCACCAGTTGTTTTTGCTTTATTAACAACTTTTTCTTTATTTAATCCCTCCTTAAAAATTTCTACATTAAATTTTTTTGGAATATCACTTACTGCAGGTATTTTATAAGTCGATGGTGAAAAAGTTGTAATCTGACCATCTGATTTCCACTTTAATTCTTCTATTGTTAGCCAACCTTGCCCTTGAACAAAGCCACCCTCAATCTGACCTAGTTCTAGTGCAGGATTTATTGGTTTGCCGGCATCATGCAAGATATCCACTCTTTCCAGTATATTTTCACCCGTTAATGTATCTACAGTTACTTCCGAAACAGCTGCTCCATAACAAAAGTAATAAAAAGGTCTTCCTCTAAATTTTTTTTTATCAAAATTAATTTTTGGTGTTGAATAGAAGCCTGATGATGAAAGAGAAATTCTATTTAAATATGCCTCTTGAATTATGCTTTTAAATTCGAATTGTCTATTTCCAAATATTATATATTGATCTTTATAGACTGCATCTTGATTATAGATCTTATATTTTTTCTTAATAAATTTTTCTAAATTTAATTTTATTTTTGCTACTGCATTTAATGCTGCGGCTCCGTTAAGGTCTGTAGTTGATGAAGCGGCGCTAGCTGAAGTATTTGGAACCTTAGCCGTATTTGTTGATGAAATGTGAACTAAACTATAGGGTAATCCTAAAGAATTAGCTACTAATTGAGCTATCTTTGTATGAGTCCCCTGGCCCATTTCAATACCTCCATGATTCAAATGAATACTTCCATCTGTGTAAATATGAACTAAGGCTCCAGCTTGATTTAAATGAATTGTTGTAAATGAAATACCAAATTTTAAAGGTGTAATAGCTATACCCTTCTTTTTAAATTTATTTTTTTCATTAA
>CACEJN010000023.1 GCA_902559935.1 uncultured Pelagibacteraceae bacterium
ACTGTTTATTTGATCCCGCTAGCTCTTCAAATTTTGAATTGTCAAATTCCTTATTTTGAATTTCTTCTATAATTTTTCTATTAAAATCAAATTTACCTTTTTGATATATTAAATTAGCTATTTCTGCTTTAATGATTTCATTATTTAAATCAGGAGCTCGATCATATTCATTATCAATGTTATAAAATATAAAATTATCACCATTCTCTATTAAGTCTATTTTTGATGCTTTTTTCGAATAAATTAAATCTTCATTAATTTTTATATTAGAACTTGGTGCAAACTCACTTACTTCAACAACATCAACATTTATATCTTCTAATATAGATCCGAATGTGTTGCCCTGAGAAATTTTATTTTCAATTTCATCAATTTCATCAAAATAATCTTGGTTGAATTCATCAATTCCAATTAAGTTTTTTGGATTTAAAATTACATACTTAAAATCTATATATTCTTTTTTTAATTGATTTTTATTTTCGGCTATAAATTCTTCTATTTCATTTAATGTATAATCTTCTTTAATTTTGTATAAATTTTCCATATCAAAATATTCGATTAGCAATGATTTGTTGTTTTCCACAAATTTACTATCTATCAAAAATTCAGGTGTGACTGTTCCAGCACCAATAAAATCAAATAGATGCTTTTGTAATTCTCTATTTTTTAACTGAAGCTCAAACAGTGGTGCAGACAAATTGTTGGATAATAAAAACTTCTCATATTTTATTCTTTGAAAATTTCCATTTTCATCCTGGAAATTTTTATTCTTTTTAATATTTTTTAGTATTGTTTTTTTATTTATAGAGATATCAAAATCTTTGATTTCTAAATCAATTAAAGTGGTAGAGATTAAACCTGATAAAAGTTCTTCAATAATATTGTTATCTAAATTATTTCTAATTGCTTCTTGAGAAATACCACTTTGATTAACATAGTCCATGAAGTTTTGGGTAGTAACATTTGTATTGTTTATTTTTGCTATATTGTTTTGATTGTTAGTACTAAATCCTCCACCAAAACCTCCAAAACCGAAAGCGATAATAATAATTATGATTAGAACCAATCCACCAAATTGTTTCCAACCTAAATTTTTTAATTTATTAATCATTGTGTTATAAATTTATTGATCTGTAAAAAACAAATCTATAGATTAAAAAGTCAATTATGACAAATAAATATATGTATTTTGTAGCTAATTGGAAAATGTTTGGTGATTTAAGAACTCTAAATTCACTTGATAAAGTAATAAAGTTTTCAAAAATTAATAAAAAAAATAAGTTTAAAATAGTTTATTGTCCACCAAATACATTAATTCGACCTTTGTCGAAAAGGCTTAAAAAAACCAAAATTGAAGTTGGTGCTCAAAATTGTCATCACAGTTATGACTATGGTGCACATACAGGTCAAGTAAATTCTAGTATGCTCAAAAATGTTGGAGCAAAGTATGTTATTTTAGGTCATTCAGAAAATAGAAAACTAGGCGAAACAGATAATTTAATTAATTTAAAAATTAAAAGTGCAATTAAGTCAGGTCTAAAAATTATATTTTGTATTGGTGAAACTTTAAAAGAAAGAAGAACTAAAAAAACAAATCAAATTTTAAAAAAACAAATTGAAAAAGGATTAAAATCAATAAAAAATAAATCTAAAATTATTATAGCTTATGAACCAGTATGGTCTATAGGCACAGGAGTAATTCCAAAAGAGGCAGCTTTAATTGAAACTATTTCATTTATAAAAAGTAGATTTGTAAAAAAATATCCTAAAATCTTATATGGTGGATCTGTAAATACTAATAACGCTGATAAATTAAAAAAAATTCCCAACATCGATGGTTTTTTGATTGGTGGAGCATCGCAGAATCCAAAAAAATTTATTGATATAATTCAAAAAACCATTATTTAAATCCTCATGGAAACTTTATTGCTAGTAATTAACATCATACTTGCGGTTATTTTAGTCCTTTTGGTTTTGTTGCAAAAATCAGAAGGTGGCGCTCTTGGTATTGGAGTTTCTCAAGAAAATTTTATGTTATCCAGGTCAGCAGGTAGTTTCATGACAAAAGCCACTGCTATTGTAGCAACACTCTTTATTATCTGTAGTTTAGCTCTAACAATAATTTCAAGAGCAGAACTCACACCTACAGGCTCAGTATTAGATACAGTTGAGGAAAAAACTGAAGATACACCTTCAATCCCAGAAAATAATTAATTTATCCTTTTCAATTCTTTTTTTATTCGCTATAAGATACTTCCATGGCGCGATATATATTTGTCACTGGCGGCGTGGTTTCTTCCCTTGGTAAAGGTCTCTCTTCAGCATCACTAGCTTATTTATTACAATCCAGAGGTTATAAAGTTAGATTAAGAAAGTTAGATCCTTATCTAAATGTTGATCCTGGAACAATGAGTCCATTCCAACATGGAGAAGTGTATGTGACTGATGATGGAGCTGAAACAGACTTAGATCTTGGTCATTATGAGAGATTTTCAGGAGTATCAGCTAAAAAATCAGATAATATTACTACAGGAAAAATTTATAATGATGTTTTAAAAAAAGAACGCAAAGGGGAGTATTTAGGTAAAACAGTTCAAGTCATTCCCCATATAACTGATCGTATAAAACAGTTTATAAAAAACGATTTATCTAAAGAAGATTTTGTAATTTGTGAGATTGGTGGAATTGTAGGAGATATAGAAAGCTTACCGTTTGTAGAAGCAATAAGACAATTTGCAAACGATGTTGGCAAAAAGAATGCCTTATTTGTTCATTTAACATTAGTGCCATACTTGAAAGCATCGGATGAAATAAAAACAAAACCAACTCAACATTCAGTTAAAGAATTAAGAAGCATTGGTATTCAACCAGATATAATAATTTGTAGATCAGAAAGACCTATACCTTTAGAGCATAGAAAGAAAATTTCATTGTTTTGTAATGTAGATATTAAGAATGTAATTGAAACAGTAGATGTTAAAACCATATATGAAGCACCAATTAGTTTCTTTAATCAAAAATTAGACATCCAAGTTTTAAATTATTTTAAATTAAAATCTAAAAAACCTGCAAATTTAAAACCTTGGAAAAAAATTACAAAAATTATTTTACAAAACAAAAAACAAGTTAATATTGCAATAATTGGAAAGTATGTGGAGCTTAAAGATGCATATAAATCTTTGGATGAAGCACTTACCCATGGGGGTATTGAAAATAATATTAAAGTAAATTTAGTAAGAATTGATTCAGAAAAATTGAAAGTTTCTGAAATAAAGAAAAAGCTTATAAATATTTCAGGAATTTTAATTCCAGGGGGTTTTGGTAAAAGAGGAACTGATGGAAAAATAGAGGCAATAAAACACGCAAGACAGAATAAAATACCTTTTTTAGGAATTTGTTATGGAATGCAAATGGCAATAATTGAATTTGCTAGAAACCAGTTAAATTTAAAAAAAGCTACATCAAGTGAATTTGATAAGAAAGGTTTACCTATTGTAGGTTTAATTACTGAGTGGACAAAAGATGGTAAGAAAATAAAAGGTACAGATAAAGATCTTGGAGGTACGATGAGATTAGGTTCTTATGAAGCTAAATTAAAAGAAAACACAAAAATCAGAAAAATATATAAATCTAAATTAATAAAAGAAAGACATCGACATAGATATGAAGTTAATATTGCTTTTAAGGATAGATTTGAGAATAAAGGTATGGTTTTTTCTGGTTTATCACCCGATAGTAAGCTTCCAGAGATTATAGAGTTAAAAAATCATCCTTGGTTTATTGGTGTTCAGTTTCATCCAGAATTTAAATCTAGACCTTTGTCACCACATCCTTTATTCTCTTCTTTTATCAAAGCAGCAAAAAATCTTAAATGAACAGTATTAAAGTAAATTGTGAAAATATAGAAATCTCAAACGAAAATAAGATTTGTATTATTGCAGGACCATGTCAGCTAGAAACAGAACAGCATGCAATGGATATGGCTGGAAAAATCCAAGAAATTACAAAAAAGCATGGTCTTGGATTCATTTATAAAACTTCTTTTGATAAAGCGAATAGAACTAGCTTAAAAGGTAAACGAGGCGCAGGCCTTGAAGCTTCACTGCCAGTTTTTGACAAAATTAAAAAAGAATTAAAGATTCCAATTCTAACTGATATTCATAATGCCGAACAATGTTCAATAGTAGCTAATCATGTTGATGTCCTTCAAATTCCAGCCTTCTTATGTAGACAAACAGATTTATTAATAGCAGCAGCAAAAACAAATAAAGTTATTAATGTTAAAAAAGGGCAGTTCTTAGCACCATGGGATATGGTTAATGTAACTAAAAAAATTTCTGAGTCTGGAAATAAAAATATTTTAGTTACAGAGAGAGGAGCTAGCTTTGGTTATAATACTTTAGTCTCAGATATGAGATCATTGCCAATCATGGCTAAGAATGGATATCCAGTTATTTTTGATGCAACTCATTCAGTTCAACAACCAGGCGGACAAGGAGAAGCATCTGGAGGACAAAGAGAATTTGTAGAATTTTTAGCAAGAGCTGCGGTAGCTGTTGGTGTTGCAGGAGTTTTTATTGAAACTCATCAAGATCCTGATAATGCACCATCAGATGGTCCTAACATGGTGCCATTGAATAAATTAGAGAATCTATTAAAACAATTACACGATATAGATAATCTAATTAAAAACTAGTGAGCAAAATTTTAAAAGTAAAAGCACGTCAAGTATTTGACAGTAGAGGAAATCCAACTGTAGAGGCAGAAGTTTATATCAAAAATAATTCTGCATCTGCTATTTGTCCATCAGGAGCTTCCACTGGAACTTTTGAAGCTTTTGAAAAAAGAGATAAGAAAAATAAACATTATTTAGGAAAAAGTGTTTTAAATGCAGTTAATTTAGTAAACACAAAAATTTCAAAAAAATTAAAAGGTCAAAGTATTCACAATCAAGAAAGAGTTGATGCTTTGTTGATTAACTTGGATGGTACAAGACAAAAAACTAATTTAGGAGCTAATGCAATGTTAGCTGTTTCTATGGCTGTAAAAAAACTGTCTGCAAAAGAAAAAAAATTACCTTTGTATAAAACTTTTTCTCAAAAAAATAACTTTCAATTACCATATCCATTAATGAACATTATTAACGGTGGAGCGCATGCAAATAATGGTCTTAGAATTCAAGAGTTTATGATTAGACCTGATCGAGCAAAAAGTTTTTCTGAGGCGATGCGGATTTGCTTTGTTGTCATTAAAAACTTAAGCAAATTAATTAAGGACAAAGGTTTATCAACTTCAGTAGGTGACGAAGGTGGTTTTGCACCCATGATCAGTAGTAATAATCAAGCCTTAGATTTAATTGTGAGTGCAATTAAAAAATCAGGATTTATTAATGGTAAAGATGTTTCTATTTGTCTAGATGTGGCTGCTAATGAATTATATAAAAAGAACAAATACTCTATTCATTCAAAAAATTATATTTCAGTAGAGAAATCCATTAAAGAATATCAAAAAATTATTAAAAAATATAAAATCAAGTCTATTGAGGATCCATTTGCTGAAAATGATTGGTTGGCATGGAATAAATTAATGAAATCAATAAAAAAAGTCCAGATCGTCGGAGATGATTTATATGTAACAAATCTTGAAAGATTAAAGAAAGGTTTCTTGAATATTTCCTCAAATTCCATCTTAATTAAGCTTAATCAAATTGGTACTGTTTCAGAAACGTTAGATGTAATTAAATTTGCTCAAACTATTGGATATAAAACAATTATATCTCACCGATCAGGTGACAGTGAAGATACGTTTATTGCTGATTTAGCAGTGGGTACTAATTCAAATCAAATTAAAACCGGATCTCTAGCTAGATCTGAAAGGGTTGCAAAATATAATCAATTAATCCGTATTGAAGAAGAACTTGGAAAAAAAGCGTGGATGAATAAGATCAATTAATGCTTCGATTAATAAAAAGAAATTATTTTTTATTAATTTCTGTTTTTCTTATTTTCTATTTTGTTTTTAATTTGGTATCTGGAGAAAGGGGTCTTTTTTCGTATATAGAAAAAAAGGAACTTTTGTCTAACTTGAAAAAAGAAGAATTAACCCTAACTAGTAAAGTAGAAGATATGGATCATAAAAATTCACTTCTAAGCACTAATTTAGATCTTGATTATATTGAGACTTTAATTAGAGAACGATTTTTATTTGGTAGAAAAAATGAGACAATTTATATAATTAAAAAAGATGAAAATTAGACATCCAGAAAAAGAAAATAAGCCGGTTAATCCAATTAAAAAAAAACCAGAATGGATTAGATCAAAACTTACAAATAGTAAGGAATTTTTTTTAACTAAAACAATAGTAAATAACAATAATCTTGTAACTGTTTGTCAGGAAGCAAACTGCCCAAATATAACCGAATGTTGGAGTAAGCGACACGCAACTTTTATGATTATGGGGGATACATGCACACGAGCTTGTGCTTTCTGCGATGTTAAAACTGGTGTGCCAGGAAAATTGGATCAACTTGAACCTGTTAAGATTGCAGAAGCAGTAAAAAAATTAAATTTAAAACATGTTGTGATTACTTCAGTGGATAGAGATGATTTAGATGATGGTGGATCAGAACATTTTTTTGAAGTAATTAACCAAACTAGAAAATCAAACCCAAATACAACTATTGAAGTTCTCACACCTGATTTTTTAAGAAAAGGAGATGCATATAAAAAAGTTTTAGCTGCTAAACCTGACGTATTTAATCATAATATTGAAACCGTCCCTAGTCTTTATTTAAAAGTGAGACCAGGTTCTAGATATTTTGCATCATTAGAACTTTTGAAAAATGCTAAAAAAGTTAATAAAAATATTTTTACAAAATCTGGAATAATGGTCGGCTTGGGGGAGACAAGAGATGAAATTTTACAAGTCATGGATGATTTAAGAGCTGCAGATGTTGATTTCATAACGATCGGTCAATATTTACAACCATCAACTAAACATTATCCATTAGATCGATATTATACACCAAAAGAATTTGAAGATTTAGGAATAATAGCAAAAGCCAAAGGATTTTTGTTAGTGTCGTCATCACCTTTAACTAGATCATCATATCATGCTGATGAAGATTTTGCGAGACTTCAACAAAACAGATTAAAAAATAATTAATGCCAAAAGCATCAGTTAAGCGTTTAATTGATAACAGAAAAGATAAGCTAATTGAGTTTGTTTTAGATATTGAAAAATACCCAGAATTTATTCCTTTCTGCGATAATTCAAAGGTTTATGAGAGAAGTGATAACGGCGATACAATAAATATTATAGCGGATCTTACAATAGGCAAGGGGCCGTTCAAGGATACTTTTAAAAGTGACGTTATATTAAATAAAAAAAAAGATCATATTCATGTTGTTAATTTAGGTGGACCATTAAATCATTTAGAAAATAATTGGAAATTTATTGAAGTAGGAAATGATACTGATGGTTACAAAACTGAGGTTATGTTTGATATTGATTTTGAAATCGAAAATAAGTTTTTAAATATTTTAATGACCAAATCTTTTCAATTTGGTTTAGAAAAGATAGCGGACGCGTTTCAAAAAAGAGCTGAAAGTATTAAATAATTTTACTGATTATCTTAATAACATTACGAACTGTTGATTTTTGAATTGAATTACGATTTTTTGATTTAAATTTATTTTCTTTAATAATTAAATTTTTTCCTTTTTTGATCCCAATATAAACAAGACCAACTGGTTTTTCTTTTGATCCACCTCCTGGTCCAGCAATCCCTGTTATGGAAACGTTGATTTTACTCTTTGAAATTTTAGATAAATTTTTAACCATTGACTTACAACACTCATCGCTTACTGCGCCATATTTTTTAATAATATTTTTATTAACCTTTAATATTTTTATTTTAGCTTGATTAGAATATGTGGTCAGACCCATTTGAAAGTATTTTGATGAATTAGCTAATTTAGTCAAATTATGAGCCAATAATCCACCCGTACAAGACTCAGCTACGGATATAGTTAATTTTTTTTTAATTAATTTTTTATGAAGTAATTTAATTCTCATTAGAATTTTATACTTATTAAATATATTAATATCATTGAATATAACCCTGCCATTATATCATCCATAATTATACCAAAATAGTTCTTATGATTTTTATCAAAATAACTTACTGGAAAAGGTTTTAGGATGTCAAAAAATCTAAAAAATAGAAAAGATAAAATATAAAAAATTTCAATTGAAATACTTATTTGATTAGTTTGATTTAAATACAATAGTAAAATTAAAGGCATGGATTGCCCTAAAACTTCATCGATTACTATTTGTCTTGGATCTTTATTTTTAAATTCAGATTCAGAGTCTTTTACGGCATAAAATGAATAAAAGAACAAAAGTGTAAAAAAAATAATTGAAAACTTAAGATCTGTGTAACCTAGAATTTCATAAGCAATATAAATAAAAACAGTTGTTACACCAGAGGTTACAGTTCCAGGAATTTTGGTTAAATATCCATAACCAAAAAAAGTGGATAACAAAACATTTATTTTTTTCATCGCGTAATTGAGCATATAACTTCACAAGCTATTGCTTTTTCCTTTCCAATTAATCCAAGTTTTTCTACTGTTTTACCCTTTAGGTTAATTAATTCTTTATCAATATTTAATAAGTTAGATAGAGATTTAATTATTTTATCGCGATACTTTGAAACTTTTGGTTGTTCACAAATTAAATTTATATCTAAATTATTTATATAAAAGTCATTATTATTTAATATCTCAATAATAGGTTTGAGCATCTTAGGGGATCTAATATTTTTGTATTTTTTTTGATTGTCTGGAAAAAAAGTACCAATATCTTTTTTTCTCATAGCCCCAAGCAGAGAATCAATTATTGAATGAATAATTACATCTCCATCTGAATGTCCTTTAAGTCCTGAGTGATAAGGAATTTTTATACCACCTAAAAAAAGTTTTTTGTCCCTTATTAATCTGTGAATATCAAAACCTATGCCAAAATAAGTTTTATTAGTTTCGATATCTTCTTTATATGTAATTTTATTATTTAAATTTTCTCCTTTAATAAATTTAACTTTTAAATTGTTTTCAATAAATAATGTTGCTTCATCAGTAATTTTATTTTTTTGTTTATTTGAAAGAATATACAAATCTTTAAATTTAAACGCTTGGGGAGTTTGAGTTAGAATTGAATTATTTCGATTTAGGTTAAACAGTTGGTTTTTTGCCTTGTATTTAATGGAATCTTTTGAATTTATGGAAGGTATTACTGCTTTATTGTTTTTAAGTGATTTAAGTAGGGTTTTTAAAAGCTTGATTGTGAAATTTGGCCTAGCAGCATCGTGAATAAGAATATTTTTAGGTTTAAATCTTTTAATATATTTTAAGGCTATTAAAGAAGAATCAGACCTCTCTTTACCACCTTTTATAATTGATACACTTTTAGGAAATTTTTCTTTAATACTTTTTTTATTATTTACGACCAATATAATTTTTTTAAACAGCTTCGATTTTATTGCTTTTTCTAAAGAATGTTTAAAAAGAGCCTTGTTTTTATAAATATTAAATTGCTTTGGTTTTTTAAATCTTTACT
>CACEJN010000024.1 GCA_902559935.1 uncultured Pelagibacteraceae bacterium
GCAAGCTCAGGATCCCGAGAGTCTCCATTTTTGAAAAAATAATTATTAAAATTTTTTATAATTTTTTGATTTTCAACTAAGTTATCGTAAATTACTAATTGGAAGTCAGAAATTCTTCTTCTATCTTCAGGTATATCTCTTGGATAATTTCCCTTATGCAATTGATCAATATCATCAGAAGCTGTGATTTCTAAATTAATTTTTTTTCCTATTAAATTATTATTTTCTAAAAATGCTCTCTTAATTTCAATTTCTGCATCTGTTGTAAAAAGTTCAATAAGAGCATCTTCCTCTTCAACATTTTTTGCTGGATACACTTTTATCAAACTTTCTATGGTGATATCAAAAAAATCAGCTTCTAAAATTTCATCATCAGAGGCACCATTTTTAATTTCTAATAATTCCTGATCAAAGAAAACTTCAACATTTATTGCTGTTTTCATAAATGCTGAGCTACCTTTTGAAAAAATATTATGAACTAAGATTAATACAAACAATAAAGCTAAAAAAATTGATGCAAGACCATAAAATCTAAATCTTTTTTCAGCACTATGTCTTTTTTTTAATCTTTCTTCCTTAGTCATATTTCTCACGATATTTTTTAACTGCCCTTTGAGCTATATAATTAAGAACAAGGGTAGCGATAAATAATGTTAAACCTAAAGCAAAAGCAGATTGAGTTTTTGGACTATCAAACTCTTGGTCACCAACTAAGATCATTACTATTTGTGTGGTTATAGTTGTTGTGGACTCTAAAGGATTAATTGTTAGGTTTGCCGCAAGACCAGCTGCCATCACTACTATCATGGTTTCTCCTATAGCTCTCGAGACTGCTAACAATACAGATCCAATAATTCCTGGTAAAGCAGCAGGTATAACTACCTTTTTTATCGTTTCTGATTTAGTAGCTCCTACAGCATAAGATCCATCTCTTAGTGATTGTGGAACAGAATTTATTACATCATCTGATAATGAAGAGACATATGGAATAATCATTATACCCATAATTAATCCAGCAGCTAAAGCGCTCTCAGATGAAACTGTTAAACCTAAATTTTCCCCAATTTGTCTAAAGAAAGGTCCAACAGTTAAAGCAGCAAAAAAACCATAAACTACTGTTGGTATACCAGCTAAGATTTCAATAATTGGTTTTGAAATTCTTCTAACTTTTAATGACGCATATTCAGCCATATAAATTCCAGAAAAAAGTCCAACAGGAACAGCAACAAGCATTGCGATGAAAGCAATAAAAGAAGTGCCGGCTATTAATGGAATAAAGCCAAATGCATCTTTTAATTCCTCGTACTCCTCTGCTGTAATTGCAGATGCATCTCTTACGAATGCTCTTTGAGGACTCCAATTAGTGCCAAATAAATAGTCAAATATATTTATTACTGAAAAGAACTTTATACTTTCAAATAAAAGTGAAAATATTATTCCTAAAGTAGTAAGAATTGCAATTAATGATGATGCAAATAATAATCCTTTTAAAATAACTTCGACATCATCTCTTGCTTTATTATTATTTTTTATTTTTTTTAACGAATAAATTACCGATGCAATTACTATACCAAAAATTAATACTATTTTGGAATTAGTGAAAAGATTTATAAATTTTGCGTAGGAAAGTGCACTTTCTTTTAAAATAGTATCTATATCACCAAAATAAGTTCCTGCATATATAGCTTTAATTTTTTCATAAATTAAGTTAGCTTCATTTTTATCATTAAAAATAGCTCCTTGATTAGCAGCAGTTTCAATAATAATTGATTTAATAATTACCGGTTCAAATAATGTCCAAATTAAAAGAAATACCAATGAAGGTATCGAACACCATAGAACTAAATAATACCCATAAAATTTTGGGAGAGCATTTAATTTTATATTTTTCTCAATTGAAATACTTTTAGTTTTTGATCTACCGTAGAAAAATAATGATAATGAAAATATTGTTATTAAAAAGATTAATACGAAATTCATTCGCTCAGATTGATATCTTTCAAATGTTACAATTTTGTTACAAATTAAAGCCTTGATTGAAATAAAAAAAAAGGCCAGTAAATACTGGCCTTTTTTTGGGGATAAGTCTAAATTTATTTAATACTAATTGTATTTAAATCCAAAGCAGCAGTTCTAGTAACCTTGTACTTATCAGTCGCTAAAGGAACTAATCCAATTTTCGATAAATAACCTCTGTTACCCATAGATTTTTTAGAAGTAAATTCTTTTAAATATTCCTCAATACCTGGAACTACACCAATGTGCGCTTTTTTAACGTAAAAGAATAATGGTCTAGCAATTGGGTAAGAGTAATCTTGAATACCTTCTAAAGATGGTTGCACACCTTCAATTGAAGCAGCTTTTACCTTATCTTTATTAGATACCAGATAACTATAACCAAAGAAACCATAAGCATCTGGGTTTGAAGTTAGTTTTTGAACAATTAAAGTGTCATTTTCACCAGCTTCAACTGCATAACCATCTTCTCTCATTTTAGCACATTCTTTTTTTGCTTTTTTACCTGCAGCATCATAAAGAGATTTTGCAGTTTTAGTGCATCCTTTACCCATTACTAAAGAATTCCACGCATCTCTAGTTCCTGATGTTGGGGGTGCTATTAAAATTTCAATTTTTTTGTTTGGAAGACTTGCATCTATATCACTCCATTTTTTGTATGGGTTTTCAACAAGTTTGCCATCAACATCTACTTTAGCAGCTAAAGCTCTCCATAATTGCTCTTTTGTAAAATCTGCATCTGGAGCACTCACTGCATGTGCAAATGAAATTCCATCATTACCTACTACAATTTCAATAATTTCAGCCACACCATTTTTTTCACATAATGCTTTTTCTTTTGGCTTAATTGCTCTTGAAGCATTTGTTACATCTGGATGATTTACACCAACTCCAGCGCAGAATAATTTCATTCCACCACCAGTACCTGTACTTTCAATAACTGGAGTTTTAAATTTTCCACTTTTACCGAATTTTTCAGCAACCACTGTCGCATAAGGGTAAACGGTTGATGACCCTACAATTTTGATTTGGTCTCTTGAGTAACTATTTGTTGTAAAACTTAGTACTAAAAGAAATCCAAATATTACGCTTATTATTTTATTCATAATTCTCCTTTTTAGATTCATAATTCGATCTTAGTAAAATTGATTCTTAAATATTTTATTAAAGGAAGGTTAAACTTTTGTTACAACGACTAACTTTTTAGTTGAATTACAAGGGATTAAATTTGATATCTATTGTGGTTCCTTCATTTTCAACACTATTAATATCCATCTCTGCTCTATGTTGTGAGACTAAATGTTTTACAATGGCTAAACCAAGACCTGTACCACCTACACTTCGGCTTTTGCTTGGATCAACAGTAAAAAATCTTTCAGTGATTCTATGTATAGACTCTTTTGGAATGCCTATTCCCTGATCTGCTACTGAAACAGTATTAAACTCACCATCTTTTTTAGCAGTGATTGTAATTTCTTTATTTTTATCACTGTATTTGATTGAATTATCGATAAGATTAGTAAATATTTCTATTAATTTATCTCTATCACCAATTATCTTAAAATTATCAGTTTTTTTAAATTTAATACTAATATTATTTTTACTAATTATTTTTTCATAAGTTTTAATAACATAATCAATCAGTTCTATAAGATCTATTTCATGCGTAGGTCGTATATGTTCCTGTAATTCAATTTTAGATAATGATAATAAATCTCTGATTAAATTTTCCATTCTCTCAGATTGAGAGCTCATTACTGGTAATAAATTAGTTACTTCCGAATTCTTTTTTAAATCTGAATTATTTTCAAATGTTTCAAGTCCCATTTTAATGGATTGTAGAGGTGTTCTTAGCTCATGTGATACGTTGGCTACAAAATCAGATTTTAATTGTTGGAATTTATGGAATTCAGTTAAATCCCTTATGAATAATACACAACATATTTCATCAAAAAAAAGATTTTTCTGATCAAGGTAAATTGTTATATTTAATCTTTGAACGGCTTGATTTCTAATTTCAATTTCAAGATCTGAAATATTGTTACCCTCAAATGATTTATCAATTGAACTTAAAAGATCAGGGTTTCTTAAAAAGCCACTTATATTCTCTTCTAGTTTTATCTGAAATAATTTATTAGCAGAGTTGTTGCTAAAAAGAATTTTTTTACCTTTATCTAAAATTATTATTCCTTCAGGAATATAATTTAATAAATCATAAATATTTTTTCTATAGTCTTTATTTTCTAAAACTTTAATTTGATCATTATTATCTTTAGTTTCAGTTTTAATACCTAATACTTTTTCTTTTTTTAATAATAGATAAGTAAGAAGAGCAATTATTACTAATAAAATTATTGTTAATAACTCCATTACTTCACTCTACCATATACATCTTGATATCTAACAAAATCACTTTCCTTCAAAATTGAGCCCACTTTTACTTCAATAATTGGCATTGGAATTATTAATAAAGCTGACATCGGTTTTTTTAATTTATTCCTTAACTACTTACTTTTCCAAGATAATTTACCAATATCACCCCTATGATTATTAGTATTATACCAATTGCCCCATATATATTTGGTAACTGATTATACTTGATAATTCCAAAAAGTGTTACAGCAGTAATGGTTAAACCTCCATACGTAGCATATGTAAAGCCAACAGGAATTAAATTCATTGCTTTAGATAAACAAAATAAACATAAAACTATCGAAGTTACACAAAAGATTGTTGGAAAAATATTAGTAAATCCATTTGTGGTTTTTAAAAAACCATTTGCACAAATTCCAAGGATTATTGCTAAAAAAAGATAAACATAACCAGATGAGAAATTCATCTGTTTATATTATTTTATTTTAGATCTAATAAAAGCAGAAAAATGATCAATTAAAAAAATTGTTACAAAAATAAGTATTATAATCGCTGATACTCTCTCGTATTCGAACATTCTAAATGATGATTGAAGTTCATATCCTATACCTCCAGCACCAACGATACCTAACATGGTAGCCATTCTAACATTCCGATCTAGAATGTATAAATTGTTTGCAACGAAAGAAGGTAAAATTTGAGGTATAACCCCGAAAGAAATAATTTGACTTTTAGTTGCACCAGATGATCTAAGTGCATCTATCGGTCCTTTATTTATATGTTCAATATCTTCAGCATAAAATTTAGCTAAGAAACCCATTGTATGTAAACCTAACGCAAGCACCCCTGGCATTGCTCCAAATCCAATTGCAATAACTAAAATCATTGCAATAATGAATTCAGGAATAGCTCTAAAAAATATAACTACCGTTTTACAAATAAGATAAACAAAATAATTAGGAGCTAAATTTCTTGCTGAAAACAATCCAAGAGGAATGGATAGAGCTATAGCAATAAAAGTACCAAGAAAAGCAATTTCAATAGTTTCAAACATTGCATAAATCAGTTCGCTTAAATTACTGAAATCTGGAGGTAACATTCTGGATAAAATATCACCAAAATATTTTGAAGAATCTGATACTAACTTTATAAAATCAATCTCCAGATCTTTAACAACAAATACTAAAGCGGAGCTAAATAAAAGTATAAAAATAAGGGTTTTCCATGACCATTGGGGTCTTAAATATTTTTCAAAGTTTTTATTTTTATTATCTACTTTTAATTCAAAAATATTCTTATTCATAATTTTAGCTATATATTTTCTTTAAGTATGCTTCGTTAATATTGCTTGATTTTTCATCAAATATAATTGTCCCATCAATGAGACCAACTACTCTATCTGAATATTTTTTAGCTAAATCTACCTGATGAAGATTGCATAAAATAGTAGTTCCAAATTCTTGATTTATTTTTTTTAATAATGATAAAATTAAATTTGAGGATTTAGGATCCAAACTTGCTACAGGTTCATCAGCTAACAATAACAATGGTTTTTTTATGATTGCTCTCGCTATCCCTACTCTTTGTCTTTGACCTCCAGATAGTTCATCAGATCTACTATAAGATTTTTCAAGTAAACCAACTGTCTCCAGCGATCTTAATGCTTCTATCTTTTGTTTTTTTGAAAATAGATAAAACAGAGATAAAAATTTATTACTTGAGTTTAAAAGACCAGTTAATACGTTATTGATCGCAGAAAGATTATTTACAAGATTAAATTCTTGGAAAATCATTCCAGTTTTTTTCTGAACTTCTGAAATATTATTTTTGTTTACTTCTTTATTATCGAAATAAATTTCTCCCCCACTTGAAGTTTCAAGACCATTGATGGTTCTTAATAATGTTGTTTTACCGGATCCACTAGGTCCTAGAATACTTACAAATTCCCCTTTATTAATTTTTAAATCTACTCCCTTTAATGCAGGACTACCATTATCAAAAGTTTTTTTAAGATTGTTTATTTCAAGCATGATAGTCCTTTAACAAATTAACTTTTATTATTATTTAAAAGCTCAATAACTTCTCTTAAAACATTGTAGTCTGAATCTTTGACCTCCATGTAGTGAGACATTTTTCCACCATATCCACCAATCTCTCCATGGTTATGAGCGTCTAAGACAGCCTTTTTAATTTTATCTCTGTCTTCTTTTGGTATCATTTTTGAATAAGCCAAAGGTGGTGGTGGAACTCTATCTGACTTATGTATAATCCTTACATCATCCTCTTTAAAAGTTCCATCTTCTAATCTTGCTTCAAAGTTTCTTGAACTCATACCACAAACATCAGATTGATTATTTAGTACAGCAAGTAAACAAGCGTCATGACTGCCAGCATAAAAAACATTTTCAAAATGATCTTTATTCTTTATAGAAAGATTAATCTTACTTAATTCTACTTGTGGAATTAAATCACCGCTGGTCGAACCAATAGTATTTAGGGATAAAATTTTTCCTTTTACATCACTAAATTTTTTTAATTCACTATCTTGTTTAACTACAAAATATGTATAATAACCTGCATCTTTTTCACCTGGCCTAACACCTGCAGCAAATGCTTCTGCCCCAGCAATCTCAGCTGCTTTAACGTATGTTTTGCCACCATACCAAGCAATGTGTGCTCTACCTGCTCTCATAGCCTCAACAGCTGCGTTGTAATCTGTAACTTTGATAGTTTCAATCTTAAGACCAGTAAGCTTTTCTGTAATAGAAATTAAAGTCGTATAATCACTTTCATCACCTTTTTCACTAGCTGGCACAAATACCATTTTATAGGTATTGGCAAATGCGTTTAGATTTCCAGTAAATAAAACTAGAATTAATAGAATCAGTGTTTTTTTTATCATAATTTTTCCTTTCAATATCATTAACTTTGTTCGCTAACAAGCTAATTATTAAAAATTTAGAGAAAAATCAAGGTGATAAATGTTAATTTTTTGTGAATTTTTTCTTAAATCCTACAAGAGCCTTTTTATAATCTTCAACTGTATCGATTTCCTTCCAGCCACTTTCAATAATAACACAGTGAACTTTAATACCTATATCTACAAGTTCTTGAATAAAATCTGTTAAATATGCTTTTTGAAAAATTTTGGCTCTTTGAAACGGTTTATTCCAGTATATTTTTTTTAACCTATGAAAATGTTCTTTAAAGATTTCTGTTCCACGATTAGATAATTTAATCATACCAATAAACTCACCGTGAACTTCTTGGTTTCCAGTATTGATTTTACCAATTTTTTCAACCTCATTATTAGAATTAAATATAACATTTTCAGCTTCTGAGATCGGATGATCTTTACGTCCAACATAATAACCTCTCCAATCAATATCTACCACTACTGAAATATCATGATTACTTTTTAATAAACGTTTTACAACAGTTGAATCAAATAAGATATCTGAGTAAGAAATAATTATATTACCATTTAAAAAATCTTCAGCATAAAAAATAGAGTTTAAAATATTGTTATTTTTATAATCAGTGTTTTCAAAATATTTTAAACCTTTGTATTTTATTTTTTCTTTTTTATAGCCTCTTATTACAGATATATCTGTAATTGAATTTTTTTTATAAGCATCTAATTGTCTTTGTAATAAAGTTTTTCCTCCAAAATCTAGCATACATTTAGGAAGGTTTTCTGTATGCTTTTTTAATCGGCTCCCCAAACCAGCAGCTATAATCAGTGCTTTATTGTTATTTAAATTTAAAGATTTTTCTAAATTATCTATTTGAATATCACTAAGATTATTTTCTCTAATACTCCTAATCAAAGAAATTATTTTTGGATTACTTTCAATATATTCACTTATGTCAGGTGCAACTCCCTTTTTTGAGAAACCTGCTAAATCATGTAAATAATTTTTATCTGTTTCAAGAACGGTTGACAGTTTATTAATAATATTAATTTTAGGTGCGGCTCGTTTATTTTTTTCAATGTCATTTAAATATGAGGCGGCTATACCTATTTTTTCAGCCAAATATCTTTGACCTATACCTTTCTTAAGTCTCAATTCACGAATAAAGGTTCCAAATTTATTAAGTTTTTTATTTAATGGCATAATTTATTTTAATATATCTGATAAATTTTTATTA
>CACEJN010000025.1 GCA_902559935.1 uncultured Pelagibacteraceae bacterium
AACCATGAGGCTTTTGATAGAGCACTTTACTCGGATGGCGCTTTAACTGCCTCTAAATGGTTAATGAAAAAAAAACCAGGTTTATATTCTATGAGAGATTTGCTTAACTTTTCATAATGAATGAAAAACAAAAAGCAAAAATAATTATTAAAACCCTAAATAAAATTTATCCTAAAGCACCTGTTCCACTTAAAAGTAAAAATACTTTTACACTATTAATTTCTGTACTGCTTTCAGCACAATGTACCGATGTAAATGTTAATAATGTAACTAAAGATATCTATCCTAAATACTATAAACCAGAACACTTTGTAAAATTAGGAAGAAAAAAAATTGAAAAATTAATAAAAAAAATTGGTATTTTTAGAATTAAAGCAAAATGCATTTACTTAATGTCAAAACAAGTGTTAGAAGAACATAAGGGTAAAGTACCTAAAACTTTTGAAGAACTCGAAAAATTACCTGGTGTAGGCCATAAAACAGCTAGTGTTGTGATGTCTCAAGGTTTTGGGTATCCAGCTTTTGCCGTTGATACTCATATTCATAGACTTGCGCAAAGATGGGGTTTAACAAGTGGGAAAAATGTAGTTCAAACTGAAAAAGATTTAAAAAGAATTTTTCCTAAAAAAACTTGGTCCAAACTTCATTTACAAATAATTTTTTATGGTAGAGAATATTGTAAAGCAAGAGATTGTTATGGTTTAACTTGCAAAATATGTACTACTTGCTACCCAAATAGAAAAAAACCTGTTATTACCCAAAAAGCTTAATATGAAAATTTTAGGAATAGGAAATGCAATAGTCGACGTCATTTGTAAAGTAGATGATAATTTTATTGATCAAAATAATCTGACAAAAAGCACAATGAAATTATTTTTTAATGAAATTGAATTCAAAAATTTATTAAAAGATCTTAAAATTGAAAAAACAGTCTCTGGAGGATCTGTTGCGAATTCTATTGTTGGTATATCCCAACTTGGTGATCAGGTTGGTTTCATAGGCAAAGTTTCTGATGATGAATTTGGAGGTAAATACGAGAAAGGTTTAAAAAATGAAAATGTAGAATATTTTTATTCTAAAAAGAAAGAAGAATTACCAACTGGAACATGTTTAATTTTAGTAACTCCAGACTCAGAAAGAACAATGTGTACTTTCCTGGGAACAGCAGGAAAAATTAATGAAAACGATGTTAGTTCTGATGCAATTAAAAAAAGTGAAATAATATTTTTAGAAGGTTACTTGTGGGATGAGGGAGAGCCCAAAAAAGCTTTCGATAAAGCTATAAATAATGCCAACAAAGTTGCAATGTCACTTTCAGACCTATTTTGTGTAGATAGACACAAGCCTCATTTTTTAAACTTAGTTAAAAACAATCTTGATATAACTTTTGCCAATGAACAAGAAATTACCTCTTTAATTGAGGCAAAAACTTTTGAAGAGGTTATAAGCTTTTCAAAACAACTTAATAAATTAGTAATTGTAACTAGAGGTGAAAAAGGTGCAGTTGCAATTAATGGTGATGAAGTTGTTGAAAGTGATATTCAAAAAAATCTGAAAATTGTTGATCTCACTGGTGCAGGTGATCTTTTTGCTGCTGGATTTTTACATGGATACATCAACAAATTATCTACAAAAGAGTGCCTTGAAAAAGGGACTGAAATGTCATCAAAAGTAATTCAGCAAATTGGAGCAAGACTTAAAATTTAAATTTTCTTTCTTTTAAAACTTCCCCTGCCTTTTTTGGGTTTAACTATTTTTGGTTTATACTTTTTTGTAAATAAATCTTTAGCCATGGGATTTTTCTTATTTGATTTGATAGCCATTTTTTTCACTGGTTATGAAATTGTTATCATTAAATGTGTTTAAAATTTTTTTTCTTAGTCGATAAATGTGAGTTTCGACCGTATGAGTTTCTATATCAGATTGATAACTCCAAACTTTTTCTTGTAACTCATCAACACCGACCGGTTTGTCCGATTTAGATAAATAAGTAATTGTATTTATTTCTTTTTCAGTCAACTTAAGCTTTATATTTTTTGATAACATTTCTCTAGAATTTAGATCAATAGTATAACTATTTACTTTCACTTCAGATTGGTTGTTAAATTGCAATTTTAAAAATTCAATATTTATATTTTCAATTAATTTGAACAAATTAATTGGTAAATTATCTAAAACAAATTGATTTCGAATATGTGAGTATTTTTTATTTGATATAATTAAATAATTATTCAAATCTTTTACTTTTTCATTTAAAAAATCTTCACTATCTACAAAAATAATATTAAAATTTAAATCTAAACCAAGTTCTTCAAGAATTTGATATAATCCAATAAATTTATATATTATTATATTCTGACTACTCACTAGAACTAGAATATGACAATTTTTGTAAAAAATAAACACACTCTTCAAATAGATGAATTTAAATTTAAGTGCTGTATTGGAAAAAAAGGGTCAACCAGTAATAAAAAAGAAGGGGATAAAAAATCACCAAAAGGTACTTTTAAAATTGAAAATCTTTATTTTAGGGAAGATCGCATTAAAAAACCTCTAACTTTACTAAAGTGTATCAAAATTAAAAAAGATATGGGTTGGTGTGACGATATTAGGTTTCCAGAAAAATATAACAAACTTATTAAAATTGAAAAAAAAATTAGTCATGAAAAATTAAAAAGAAAAGACAACAAATATGATTTATTAATTCCAATTAAATATAACTTTAATAAAACTATTACTGGAATGGGTAGTTGTATCTTTATTCATCTTACCAAAGATTATAAACCTACAGCCGGATGTATTGCTTTAAAAGAAAAGGATTTTTTGATTATGCTTAAATTAATTAAAAAGAATTCAAAAATTAAAATTTTTTAGGACCTCTGACCAAAAATACTAGATCCAACCCTAATAAATGTTGATTGATACTTAGCGGCAATAAGAAAATCTGAAGACATCCCCATACTAAGTTCTCCAAGACCGAGGGCTTTGTTTAAATCCTTCATCTCATCAAAATAAACATCCGGATTAGTATTAGCAGGTGGAATACACATCAAACCAATTAAATCTAAATTTATTTCTTTGCAGTAAGAAACCAACTGTTTGAGATCATTTTTATTAATACCGGATTTTTGGTTTTCATCACCAATGTTAACCTGCAAGAATATTTTAATATTTTTATTTATTTTATTTTGTTCATCAGCAATTTTTTTTGCAAGTTTTTCACTGTCTACTGAATGAATATAGTCAAATAATTTTACAGCAAATTTGACTTTATTAGTTTGCAATTTTCCAATCATATGCAATTGAATTTTTGGATTTATTTTTTTTACTTCTGTCCATTTTTCAACTGCTTCCTGAACCTTATTTTCACCAAAATCTATATGCCCGTGATCTATTAAGGGCAATATTTTATCAATTTTAAATGTCTTCGAAACAGCTATAATTTTTGGATAATTATTAATATTTATTTGATTTAACTTAACTTTTATATTGTTTTGTATATCTAATAAATTTTTAACAGTGTTATGCATATAAATAATTTTAGAAAATATTACTTTATTAATAAATTTGATACAAAAAATATAGATAAACAAACATTAAATACTAGCATTATCTATAGAAATTATGATTCAGAAGATGGTTTAAAAACTATTATCAAGCTTAAGAATTACTGTAAAAAAAAAGGTTACAAATTTTTATTATCAAATAATGTTAAATTAGCAATAAATCTGAATTTAGACGGGGCTTACATTCCATCATTCAACAAAAGTATAAATCATCTTTCATTTTCAAAAAGAAAAAATTTTGTATTAATAGGCTCGGCTCACAATAATAAAGAAATTAAAATTAAAGAGAAACAAGGTGCAAATTATATATTCTTGTCTTCAATATTTAAAAAAAATAAAAACTATTTAGGATTAAATAAATTTAAGCTATTGGCAAATTTTACAAATAAAAAAATAATAGCCCTTGGTGGTATATCAAACGAAAATTTAAAAAAATTAAAATTGGTAAACTGTGAAGGTTTTGCAGGTATTTCTTTCTTCCAAAAAAAACGGCCCCTAAATAGGGGCCGCTAAATAATTGATTTATCGTTTTAATTAAAACGCAAATGCAACTGAGATTTCTTTGAACTCTTTATCAGTTCCAGCAGAACCAGCTACAGTATCTGTAGAGTTAAATACTGCACCGATAGTGATTCCACCAGTTGTATATGATGCTGAAATACCTGAACTTTCTTCATCTGATAATGAAGCAGTTTCAAAATCAACAGTTGATACACCGTATGATACACTCATGTTTTCATTGATCGCTAATGATATCGCAGCTGCATCTCTTTCTTCGTCAGCTGAAGCTTTATCAATTTTAGATCTTTGAACACCAACAGTAGCCATACCCATTGTATAAGTTGCGTACAAAGTAGTATGATCATCTTCTTGAGTAGCAGATATAGTGTTTGAACCGAAACCATAACCAACAGATAAACCGTCCATTAAGTCATCAGCAACTAGTACTAATGAAGTGTCTGTTCCTTGTGCTTCTTTAGCCAATGAAGCTGAAGCTGTGAAACCCATAACTGAAACTTCGTAACCGAAAGCATTCGCGTTACCAGTACCAACTACACCATTATCATCAGTGTCAACATCATCCCAAACTTGCTCACCAGCAGTTGGCATCATATCTTGATACTTTTGAATACCAGCTTTACTAGTACCATTCATGAAGTGAAGTGTTCCACTGTCACCCATATCTAAAGATACGTAAGTAGATGAGAACGCAGCATTAGTCATTGTGTAACCTGTGCTCACTGTGAAACCATTATCTAATTCACCTGAACCAGAAAATGAAATTCCTTTTGAATTACTTGCTGGGTTCGCAGCGCTATCACCCTTACCACCTACGTAAGAAACTTTTGCAGAACCACTTACACTCATAGCTCCAGCAAAAGCTGATGTAGCAACTAGAGAACCTGCTAATGCAGTTAATCCAATTTTTGCTATTTTGTTCATATTTACTCCTATTTGTTATTTATAATTATAAACATGGAATAATTATCATTTCTGAGCCAAAATTTCTGTTAATTAGTGTTTTTTAAATTTTTTTTTGATTTTTGTTGTATTTTTGCAACAAATAAAAACCCTAAAATTAGGACTTTTTTAACTTTTTTTAAACTATATGTTACTCTTTAAACAATTCTTGTTATATATGAACAGTTTTTAAAGTCACCTATATGAATATTAAACTTATTTTATTTAAAATAACAGGATTATTATTGATTTTAATAAATCTTAATTCTTGTGGCTTTTATCGTCCAGTGAGTGCAAAAGACTATCCTCCTGAACCAGAAAAAAGAATTCAAAAAAACCTTAAGGAAGGTAAAGGGTTCACAATTATGGGTACTGTTAACAAAAAAGGTGGTGGTAATTTTAGCTTTGCAACATCTAATGAAATGTGGAGAGCAAGCTTAGATATTTTGGATTTTATGCCGCTTACTTCTGCTGATTATGGAGGAGGATTGATTATAACTGATTGGTATGGTGACGAGAGCAATGCAAATGACTCAATTAAAATATCTATTAGATTTTTATCTAATGAAATTAGAGCGGATGCGTTAAAAATTAAGGTATTTAGCAAAGAGTGTGAAAAAACAATTAATTGCAAAATTTCCCAGAGCAACCCTAAAATAGAAAATGAATTAAAAGTTGCAATTTTAAAAAGAGCTGCGAAGTATAAAAAAGATATGATTGACTCAAATCCGGAAAGAGATTTAAATTCTATCCTTTCACCAGGTGATAAAAATTAATCAACAAGATATAATTTGTGGAAAGATACAACTTCAAGACAATTGAGAGTAAATGGCAAAAGTATTGGCAAGAAAACAAATCATTTAAATCTTCTGTATCAAAAGAAAAAAAATTTTATTGCTTAGAAATGTTTCCATATCCATCTGGAAAAATTCATATGGGTCATGTCAGAAATTATGCTATAGGTGATGTCTTAGCTAGATATAAATCCCTTCAAGGCTATAATGTGCTACATCCAATGGGCTGGGACTCTTTTGGAATGCCGGCAGAAAACGCAGCAAGACAGAACAATTTAAATCCTAAAACCTGGACTGAAGAAAATATTCAAACAATGAAAAGTCAATTGAAGCAACTTGGACTTTCAATTGATTGGGATAGAGAAATTTCAACTTGCTCCCCTGAATATTATAAACATCAGCAAAAACTTTTCTTAGAACTTTATGATAAAGGTTTGGTCTATAGAAAAGAAAGTTATGTAAATTGGGACCCTGTAGATAAAACTGTTTTAGCAAACGAGCAAGTAGTTGATGGAAAAGGATGGAGATCAGGTGCTGTTGTTGAAAGAAAAAAACTTAACCAATGGTTTTTCAAAATATCTCATTTTTCAGAGGAATTATTAAAAGATCTTGACCAACTAAATGACTGGCCAGACAAAGTAAAAACAATGCAAAAAAATTGGATAGGAAAATCTTTTGGCTGTGAAATAGATTTTCCAATTGAAGGATCGGACAAAATAGACTCGATAAAATGTTATACTACAAGACCAGATACACTTTTTGGATTTTCATTTTTAGCACTTTCAGTGGATCATCCTCTTTCAAAATTTTATGAAAATGACCCTGAATTTACTAAGTTTAAAGAAACTTGCTCTAAGACAGGAACAACAGAGGAATCTATTGCTCAAGCTGAAAAAATTGGTTTTAAGACTAATTTATTGGCAATAAATCCATTAGATAAAAATAATAAAGTTCCTGTTTTTTTTGCAAACTTCGTTTTAATGGACTATGGATTTGGAGCTGTATTTGGGTGCCCAGGTCATGATCAAAGAGATTTTGATTTTGCAAAGAAATATAAATTAAAAATTACTACAGTCGTAAAACCTATAGATGAAGATGATAATTTTGCGGTGGACTCAGGGCCTCACACGGGGTCTGGAATAATGATTAACTCAAAATTTTTAAATGGCTTATCAGTTCCAGAGGAATCTGTGTCTACAGCAATTAAGTATCTTGAGGAAAAGAAATTAGGAAAAAAAAAGATAAACTATAGATTAAAAGATTGGGGCATATCTAGACAACGATATTGGGGTTGTCCAATACCAATTGCATATGATGAAAATAATAATGTTGTAAAAATTCCTGAAAAGGATCTTCCTGTGGCTCTTCCTAATATTGAAAAAATTAATACCGACGGAAATCCACTTGATACTGAAGATGAATGGAAATCAATAATAATTGATGGAAAAAAATGTGTAAGAGAAACTGATACACTCGATACATTTGTTGATTCTTCTTGGTATTTTTTAAGATTTTGCTCATCTAAAAATGATGATTATCCATTTAACAAGGAAGATATAAATTACTGGATGCCTGTAGATCAATATATTGGAGGTATTGAACATGCAATATTACATCTATTGTATTCAAGATTTTTTGTGAGAGCAATAGAGCTTGAAAATAAAACTTTTAACCTAAAAGAACCTTTCAAAGGATTATTTACACAAGGTATGGTTTGTCATCAAACTTATAAAGATAAAGATAACAAGTGGTTAAACCCTGAAGAAGTTTTTTCAGAAAATGGAAAAGATTATTTTATTAAAGATAATCATAAAGAAATTGTTAAAGTTGGACCATCTGAGTCAATGTCTAAATCAAAGAAAAATACAATTGACCCTGAAAAGATGATTGCTGAATATGGGGCTGACTCGGTAAGATTTTTTATTTTGTCTGACAGTCCACCAGAGAAAGATATTCAATGGTCAGATAGCGGAATGAATTCGTCATTTAAATATATTCAAAAATTTTGGTTACTAAATGAAAAAATTTGTTTAATTTTAAAAGATAAAAAAGTTAGTTCTAACGAAGATATAGATTTATTTGTAAATCAAGCAATTAAAAAAATAAATTTTGCTTTAGAAAAATTTAGGTACAATGTTATTATTGCAATATTTCATGAAATTTATTCTTTTTTTACTAAAATCTTAGAAACAAACTTAAATTACTCAAATCTTAAAGAAAATTATAAAAAAATTTTAATTACCATGCTGCCTGTAATTCCTCACTTAGCAAACGAATGTCTTGAAAAGATAAATGAAAGAAAAGACATTGAGTGGCCAATAGTAAACAATAAGTTTATAAAAAACGATAAAAGCAATGTAGTTATACAAGTAAATGG
>CACEJN010000026.1 GCA_902559935.1 uncultured Pelagibacteraceae bacterium
CAGTTGATGACATTTCAAACGCATGTGCAGAAGCAGTTGCTAATAATATTAAAGGTACAATCGCTCTTCCTCATTCTTACGGGAGACTTCAGTTTGGTGCAGATTTAGAGCTTCATTTTAGAACAATGATAGGAACTGGATGCAATCCAAACGTTGCAGCAGTAATTGTTATTGGTATTGAACCGAAATGGACAAAAAAAATTGTAGATGGAATTGCTAAAACTGGAAAACCAGTTGAAGGATTTCATATTGAGCGTACAGGTGACATTGGTACGACAATGAAAGCATCAAAAAAAGCACAAGAATTTGTAATGTGGGCTTCAGAAAAACAAAGAGAAGAGTGTCCCTTAAGTGATTTATGGATTTCAGTTAAGTGTGGTGAGTCTGATACTACTTCAGGACTAGCTGCAAACCCAACTGTTGGAAACTTAATGGATAAACTTGAGCCATTAGGTGTTCACTTGTGTTTTGGTGAAACATCCGAATTAACTGGTGCAGAACAAGTTTGTGCAACTAGAGGAGCTACAAAAGAGGCATCTGAAAAATTTATGAAAACCTGGAGCTCTTATAACGATTTTATTTTAAAAGAAGCAACAGATGACCTTTCTGAAAGTCAACCAACAGCTGGGAATATAGCTGGAGGACTTACAACAATTGAGGAAAAAGCTTTTGGTAATTTTCAAAAAATTGGAAATTGTAAATTTATTGATGTTCTTGAACCAGCTGAAGAACCAACTAAAGGAAAAGGTTTGTATTTTATGGACACATCATCTGCTGCTGCAGAATGTGTGACACTTCAAGCTGCTGCTGGTTTTAATATTCATTTGTTTCCAACTGGACAAGGTAATATTGTTGGAAATCCAATTGAACCTGTTGTTAAATTAACAGCTAATCCATTAACCGTAAAAGGTATGGGAGAGCATATTGATTGTGATGTTTCAAAAATTCTTTCAAGAGAAATGAATTTATCAGAAGCAGGTGATGAATTAATTAAAACTACACTAAGAGTAGCAAACGGTAGATTAACTTGTGCTGAAGCTTTAGGTCATAAAGAATTTGTTATGACTAAACTTTACAGAAGTGCTTAATTAACTTTAGTCTTTCATGGAATTTAAAAAATACCTGGTTGTATTACCAGGTATTATATTGGCATTCGTTCTTTATACTTTATCTCAAGGTTTCAATAATATTCTTGGTATTGAGCTATTAGGCTATGAAAAAAGCCCAATATCTACTGCAATGATTGCTATTTTATTGGGGATGTTTTTTGGAAATGTTTTTCAAATTAGAGAAAGTTTTTTAAGAGGATTAGATTTTACACAAAAGTATATTCTAAAACTTGGAATTATTTGCTTAGGTATTCAATTGAAACCGTTTGAATTTTTAGAATTTGGGGCAATAGCAATTCCATTAATTATAATCTGTATAATTAGTGTACTAATAGTAATTAAACTTCTTATTAAAAAATTAAAAATACCAACAAGAATGGCTTACTTAATATCAATAGGTAGCACTGTCTGTGGTACTACTGCAATAATGGCTACTGCTCCTGTTATTGGTGCAAAAAAAAATGAGGTGTCATATGCAATTGCTAATATTACATTATTTGGAATACTTTCGATGCTTATTTATCCTTATTTTGCTAACTTTTATTTTGAAAGTGAACCTTTATTAATTGGATTATTTTTGGGAACCTCTATCCATGAAACTTCTCAAGTTGCAGCTGCAGGACTGATTTATGACCAGCAATTTAATAGTCCTGAAACTTTAAATATAGCAACAGTCACGAAATTAATTAGGAATACTTTTCTGGTTATCATGATTCCTTTGTTTGCATTTCTTTATAATCGAGGAAAAACCTCAGAAAAAAAATACTCAATAATAGATATTTTTCCTTACTTCGTATTAGGATTTGTAGCCATGATATTAATTAGAAATTTAGGTGATCTCATGTACTCAAATAATTACAAATGGCTGGTTACAATTGAAGGTATTAAATTGTCTTCAAAAATATTTTTAACAATGGCAATGGCAGCAATAGGTCTTTCTACCAACTTAAAGGAAATTAAAAATATGGGTTACAAACCTTTTGTTGTAGGATTTATAGGGATGGCAACAGTAGGATTGGTTAGTATTACAACTATAGAATTATATATAAATTTTTTTAATTAAGATTTGACTAATAATTTTTTTCTAAAATTTGAAATAAATCGTCTTACAAAAGCAGCTCCAACTCCTAAAATAATTGCAAACATAATTGTAAATAATCCATAGAAAAAGGGCATCTCTTTAGAAAAATCAATTATAAATTGAGAAAAGAAGTTTAAATCTGAGCTGGCTGCTTTAGTAGCTCCATTTATAATTTTTTCTGCAAAAAAAGTGTCGTATGCTATCGCTATACCCACTATTAATAACAAAATAGCTAATAAAGCTCTTAAACCAGAACTATCAATTCTTTCTCCTAATTTTTGTCCAACTTGAACTCCTATAATCGATCCTATAATCAACATAAGGACTAGTAATAAATCTATAGATCCATAATTAAATGAATGAAGAAAAGTAACAACCACACTTACAAAAATTGTTACAAATAAAGATGTGCCAGGAACTAATTTGGTAGGCATTTTAATTATATAAATCATTGCTGGAACTAAAATAAACGCACCACCAATTCCCATAATAGCTGCAATAAAACCAACTAATAGACCAATAATTATTGGAGTAAAAATACTCTCATATAATTTTGACTTTGGAAATCTCATTCTTAATGGAAGACCATGTATCCAATAATGAACATGTAATTTTTTTTTAACTACAACGTTTCTTTTTGCTTTATCTATTTCACCTAAACTTTCAACAAGCATTAAAGTTCCGATTATTGCTAATATATACATATATGCCAGAGAGATAACTGTATCAATTTTTCCAATACCTTTAAAATAAGTAAATGTGTAAATTCCTAAAGAAGTTCCAATTACACCTCCAATCACAATCATTGAACCCATTTTATAATCTAAAGTATTTTTTAAATAATGTGTTGTAGAACCAGAAACTGAAGTAGCTAAAATATTATTTGCTTCATTTGCAACTGCATATGCAGGAGGTATTCCTAAAAAAATTAGAAAAGGTGTCATCAAAAACCCGCCACCAACACCAAATAAACCTGAAAGCACTCCAACAATTGCACTTAATAAAAGTATTTCGATAGGGTTAACAAAAACTTGAGCTATCGGTAAAAATACTTCCATAAAAAATTTAAAAGTTGTTAAAAAACAACTTAGTTAAAAGTGATAAAAGTTCCAACTAAAATCACTCCCCAGTAAGCTGTTAAGCTTGCTATAATTCCTGCCTTAATAAATGTAGTTTTAAAATTTGAGAGTTTATTTATAATTTTTACGTTAGAAAATAACATTAAATTCGTCAATACACCCACAACGAAATTTGTCAAACAATTATTTATTATTAAGCAATATTTTTTGCCTAGTAGATGGTGGCCCCAAAAACTTTAATTGTGTCGTCCTCAACTCCTAAAACCAATCTTCCAAGGAACTCTCCTGGGATCTCTTTATTTGTCTGTTTAATTAGAACAGTTATATGGTCTCCTCTTCTAAGACATCCAAACGGTTCAAAAGTCTCTTTAAGATTAGTAATTAGCTTGTTATTAGCCCACTGCTTACCAAGCTCTACTTCGTTAGCACCAAAAAGCATTTGAGTAGAGAAATCTCTTGTAAAACCACCATAATCTTTGAGATTAGATGATTTAACCAAATTATCCCAAATAGGTTTGGCTAGTTCAAATATCTCATCATCTGTTTTAGATAAAATATCCATAAAATTTATTTGAAAAGTTTATTAAGAAGCTTTTTTCTTCTCGTTCTCGTCCACTATATGGTAGACAGGAACTTTCTCCATACTAAACTTACCAGTCTTAGGATCTCTTCTAGAAACTGTTAAACAATGCCAATTATCATCATCAAGTTTCATATGATCGCCTCTATAATAATATCCAGGCCATCTAGTTTCTTCTCTAAACATAGTATGTTCTGTTACGCACTGAGATGTTAAAGCTCTGTGTTTAAGCTCCCATGCCCTCATAAGCTGGTGATAATCCTCAGCTCCCACGTTTTCAAGATCTTCCTCAAGCCAAGCTAACAATTCTAATCCTCTTTTTAGCATATTAGCATTAGTCATATAGTTTGTGGCTATTCCACCTACATATTCATCCATTATTCTTTGTAAACGTTGTAAGCCTTGAATAGGTGAGATATAGCTTGGAGATACAGTTCCTCCTGTAATCTCATTTTGAGCAACTGTGTAATTTTCTAAAGGTTTGTAAACTTTAACTTTGAAATCCTCACATTGTTTATCTGATACTTTTAAACCCTCAGCTTTTTTGTCTTCAATATATTTTACAGCTGCTTTTGCGGCTAATCTACCTTCAGTGAATGAGCCTGACGAAAATTTGTGAGCACTTCCACCTACAGTATCACCTGCTCCAAATAATCCATCAATTGTTAACATTCTATTATAACCCCAGAAATACTCTGGTGGAGACAAATCCTCTGGTCCACTTACCCAAGCTCCAGAACAAGTAGCATGAGAACCCATTACGTATGGTTCGGAGGTTGTTAATTCAGGATTTGTATATTTCGGGTCAATATTTTGAGACGCCCAAACAACAGCTTGACCTACTGTCATTCCTAAGAAATTCTCCCAACCAACAGTTTCTAAATGTGGGTCTTGAAAAGCCTCAGTGGTAACCATATGGATTGGCCCACCGCCTGCCATTGTTTCTTGAATAAAAGCATGATTTCTTAAACACGTAGGTGTTGGATGGTGATCTATATATTCACCTACTAATTCTTTGGTCTGGTCGTACCATTTCTTCTCGTAGTTTTCACCATTTGCATTTTGTGTATATGTTTTTAAATGTAAGAAGTATGCGCCAACAGGTCCATATCCATCTTTAAATCTACATAACACAATTCTATTTTCCATTTGAGTCATTTTAGCACCAGCTGCAATTGGTAATGCATATGCTGAACCATTACTCCAAGGAGCATACCAAGTTCTTCCCATACCTTCTCCAACAGCTCTAGGCTTAAATATGTGTGAAGCTCCTCCTGCTGCAACAATTACAGCCTTTGCTCTAAATACGTGGAAATCACCTGTTCTCATATTAAATCCAACAGCTCCACCCACTCTATTCTCTTGAGCCTCATCCATTAAAAGATGAGTAATCATAATTCTATTATAAATTTTGTCTGCAGATTTTTTTGCTGCTTCAGCAACAATCGGTTTGTAACTTTCACCGTGGATCATTATCTGCCACTTACCTTCTCTTAAATATCTTCCAGTCTCTTCATTTTTCATCATAGGAAGACCCCACTCATCAAACATATGAACAGTTGAGTCTACATGACGAGCCATGTCATAACCTAAATCTTCTCTTACCATTCCCATCAAATCATTTCTTGCGTATCTGACATGATCTTCAGGTTGATTTTCACCCCACTGCATACCCATGTAACAGTTAATTGCGTAAAGACCTTGAGCTACTGCACCACTTCTGTCTATGTTTGCTTTTTCAACACAAACAATTTTCATGTCTCTACCCCAGTGTCTTGCTTCAAAGGTAGCACCAGTACCAGCCATACCTCCACCAACAACTAATATATCGCAATTTTCGTAATGTGTTTTATGACTTGCCATTAATAGTAAACTCCTTTTTTAAACGAATCTTTTGGAACACTAGGAAGCTCTCCATCTATATTTAAACCTTCTGGTTCGGTGTATAATCTTTGTGAATTTATCTCTCCTTGATTAGGTTTGTCCCCATCTGCTAATTTTGGAATAAATTTTCCCCATGGCTTAGTTGTAATTGGAGATACGAAATTTTTTTCAGTTCCATTTCTGAATTTAATTTTCCAAGAGATTGTTCCTTTTTCTTCTTCCCTTCTTACTCTAACGCTATGTCCCATTGGAGCAAAGTCTGCATATCCTCTAACATCAATGGCGTGATTAGGACAAGCTTTGACACAAGAATAACATTCCCAACAAAAATTAGGTTCAATATTTTTTGCACGTCTAATGTTTTCATCAATGTGCATTATATCTGATGGACAAATATCTACGCAATGACCACAGCCATCACATCTTGTCATATAAACAAATGTTGACATATTATTCTCTCTCCTTTTTTAATTTTATCATAATTAATAATGTTTAGGTTGTTCTCTTTTAATACCTAAACCAAATTGTTCAGGTGCATCTGCAGGAGGTGGTAAATTATCTCTTGAACCATCTGCTTCAGCTAAATTTTTTTGTATTGCTGCACCAGGTTTATAAAACATATGTGCAAACTTAGACCAATAAACTCCTCCAAATAAAACTAGGTTTGAAACTATGAATAATACTAAAAATAAATTTGCATCCCATCTTCCCTCTAAATTTAAACTTTGAAGATATGACCATATAAATCCTGTTAATGAAGTTGCGATTAATGCTAGTACAAATAAATCTGCTTTAATAATTCTGTACCAAGGTTGCGCTTCAGAATAAACATCAACTCTTAGGAAAAACCAAAACCACGATCCACCCAAGATAGTCATTAAAGCACCTACATGCCAGATCATTGGCCATATACTTGGAGTTTCTGCGTTTGCTGATGAATAACAAAATATCATCACAACAGAACCAACCCAAAACAATATAGTTCCGTACATTCCTAGAAGATGCGCAACTCTTCTTTTACCAGCACCTAGTTCTGATGTAGTACCAATGTCGTATGCAATTGTTTTTGAAACAACTGCAATTCTTTCACCAGTCGTTAATTCTTTAGTTGCATTTTTTTTTGCTTTTTTGGCATTTTCAAAAAAGTATTTCACATTCTTTTTATGAATTATGTCTAAAAGAGTGCCTGCAACAATTAATAAAACCATTAACACGACAAAACCTTGCATAACTATAGATGGAACTGTTTCAGCTAGAATTGAAAAAGGATTTGTTGCAAACATTTTTAGTACCCTTGTAAAATAAAATTGAATTAATTTAAGGTTTTCTATTCTAGAAATTTATAGAGTTCAACCAAAAGTATTGGTCAATTTGTCTTTAATAACAACTTAGAGTTTACGTTTGTAGTGTTGTTTGTTGGGAATCACTGACCTAACACCGCCCTGAGGATTCTCAACATCCCCTTCTCTTCTGGGTATTAAATGAATATGACAATGCATAATTGATTGGCCTGCAGATTTTCCTGCATTTGTTCCTATATTGAAACCATTTACACTAGAATCTTGTTTTAAAATTTTTTCTTTAGTTTTTAAGATTAACTCGTTACATGCCTGAATTTCATCTTTAGTAAGCTCAAAATATGTCTCTACATGTCTTTTAGGAACGATAAGAATATGAAATTCTGAGACAGGGTAGCTATCTGTGGATGAATAAGCCAATTGGTTTTCAAACTGAAGCTCTTCTTTTCTGATTTTACAAAATATACAAGGATTGTTTGGATCTTTCATATTTAAACAAGAGAGTTATATATTTTATTTAACTTAGTGTAGCAACCAGTCTTTCTTCTCTTCCATTTAAGATCGTTTATTTTTGAAACTGACGTTACTCCTTTACCAGATCCAATAAGAATTATTTCATCATAATCATCAATTGATTTAATTGAAATATTTCTAAAATTAATTTTTATTTTTTTACTAATAAATTTAAGTGTATTTCCAAAATAACAATTTTTTTTAGGTGAATAAATCTTTCCATTTTTAACAAAAATTAAATTTGAAG
>CACEJN010000027.1 GCA_902559935.1 uncultured Pelagibacteraceae bacterium
TAATGTTTCTTTTTTACAAGTTTCGTAATTAATTTTACTATAGTTCCATAATTAACAATGGATTTGATATCTTTATCGCTTGAAGGTTTTTTGTCTTCATAGTCTATTTCAAGACTAAATTTAACTTTTTGTGGTTTTTCTTTTTCAAAATCGTAATAACCAAGTTTTAAATCCAAGATTAATTCGTTAATTAGGATTTTTTTCTCATAATTAAATAAGCTTTTATTTTTATCTATTTTGACAATTTTTAAATTATTTTTTTTCATTCTTTGCCCATTACATCTGGGGTTTGCCAGTTAAGATTTTGACCACTATCAATAGCCAAAACTTGACCAGTAATAGATATATTTTTAATAAAAAAGTCAACAGCATTACATATTTGTTCCACATCAACTTGTCTTTTAAGAGGTGTTGCTAAATATTGCTTTTTGAAATGTTTTTCAGATTGTCTTTGATTTTTTATAGTGGGTCCAGGTGCAATTGCGTTTACTCTTATATTTGGAGCCAAACTCATAGCGCTAGTTTTTGTGAGAGTATAAAGACCTGTTTTACTTACAGTATAAGAAAAAAAATATGGAGTTAATTTAAAAACTCTTTGATCTATAATATTAATAATATTGTTATTTCCTTTCCTTACATTTTTTGCAAATTCTTTAGATAATAATGCCGGTGTTCTTAAATTAGTTCTAAGATGTTGCCCCCAGCTATCTGTTGTAAAATTTTCTAATTTGTCATTTTCAAATAAAGAAGCATTGTTAATTAAACAATCAAAATATTTAAGTTTAGATTTTGCAAATTTTACAATTTTATTTACATCATTTTCTTTACTTAAATCACCTTTGACTAAGTAAACTTTTGTACCTTCATTAGATAACTCTTTTTTTAATTTTTCTGCTTTTAATTTTGATTTGTTATAATGGATTAAGATTTCTATATTAGGACCAGATAATTTTCTTGCAATCGCAGCACCCATTCGAGTTGCTCCACCAGTAATAATTATTTTCCGTGCTTCCATTTTTTATCTTTTTTTTTTGTAACTTTAGTGCCTGGCATACCCATAGTTGATCTACCTTTTGGATAAAGCTTATTTTTTACATCATACTGCCTTATTTTTGGATTCAATGTAATTTCTAATTCAGTACTCTCCAATTTTCTTATTTCATCTCGTATTTTAGCAGCTTCTTCAAACTCTAAATTAGACGCAGCTTCTTTCATTTTTTTATCCAAGCCTTTGAGATGTTTTTTAAGATTTCCTCCAACATTAGACCCTTCACTTATTTTAACGTAGTCTTTCTCATAAACACTTTCTAGAATATCACTGATTTCTTTTTTTACTGATTTTGCATCTATCTTATGTTTCTTATTATATTCTAATTGAATTTTTCTTCTTCTATCGGTTTCTGCAATTGCTTTTTTTATACTTTTAGTTTCTTTATCTGCATACAAGATTACTTTACCATCAACATTTCTTGCTGCTCTCCCTATAGTTTGAATTAAAGATGTTTCTGATCTTAAAAAACCTTCTTTATCAGCATCTAAAATTCCAACTAATGCACATTCAGGAATATCTAATCCTTCTCTCAATAAGTTAATTCCAACCAAAACATCAAATACACCCATCCTCAAATCTCTCATAATTTCAATTCTTTCAAGTGTATCAATATCAGAGTGCAGATATCTTACTTTAATTCCATTCTCATGAAGATATTCAGTTAAATCCTCTGCCATTTTTTTTGTTAATGTTGTAACCAATACTCTATGATTATTTTCTATAACTCGTTTACATTCATGCATTAAATCATCGACCTGATTTTTTGCGGGTCGAATTTCCACGGGTGGATCTATAAGACCAGTTGGTCTGATAACTTGATCAATAAATTTACCTTTAGTTTGCTCTAGTTCCCATGGACCAGGAGTTGCTGAAACGAACACAGTTTGAGTTCTCATTAAGTCCCATTCTTC
The DNA here is from genome assembly GCA_902559935.1 of uncultured Pelagibacteraceae bacterium. Lineage (GTDB taxonomy): Bacteria > Pseudomonadota > Alphaproteobacteria > Pelagibacterales > Pelagibacteraceae > Pelagibacter. The sequence continues at coordinate 1,963 of CACEJN010000027.1, forward strand.
AAATTTTAGTGGCCGATTATCCATACATGAAGGAAGTCTAAATCCATATTCTGCTAAAGTACTTTTTCTTGATCTATCTCCTTTATACATTCCATTAAGTTGAGGAACAGTAACGTGGCACTCATCGACAAATATCAAAGTATTATCAGGAAAGTATTCAAAAAGAGTGGGGGGAGGTTCTCCTGGTTTTCTTCCTGACAAAAATCTTGAATAGTTTTCAATACCAGCACAAGAACCAGTTGCTTCAATCATTTCAAGATCAAATTTAGTTCTTTCTTCTAATCTTTGTGCCTCTAATAATTTATTTTCAGCACGGTGTTTTTTTAAAGTTACTTCTAACTCTTTTTTAATATTAATAACTGCTTGCTCAATTGTAGGTTTCGGGGTGATGTAGTGACTATTTGCATAAACTTTTACTAAACTTAATTCTCTTACTTTATCACCAGTTAACGGATCAAACTCTTCTATCTGTTCAAGTTTATCTCCAAACAAACACAGCCTCCAAGCTCTATCCTCTAAGTGTGATGGAAAAATTTCCAAGTATTCTCCTCTTGCTCTAAATGTGCCCCTATAAAAATTTTGATCATTACGTTTATATTGAAGAGCAACCAAAGACTTAATTATTTCTTCTCTGTTATAATCATAATTTTTTTGGAGTGTTAAAGTCATTTTGCTATATGCCTCAACAGATCCAAGACCATAAATACAAGAAACACTTGCAACAATTAATACATCATCTCTTTCTAATAGAGATCTTGTTGCAGAGTGTCTCATCCTATCAATTTGTTCATTAATAGAGGCCTCTTTCTCTATGTATGTGTCTGATCTTGGGACATAAGCCTCAGGAGTGTAATAGTCATAGTATGAAACGAAATATTCAACAGCATTGTCAGGAAAAAATGTTTTCATTTCCCCATAAAGTTGAGCGGCAAGAGTTTTATTTGGAGCTAAAATCAAGGCAGGTCTATTAGTAGCTTCAATAACTTTAGCCATGGTAAAAGTTTTTCCAGATCCTGTTACACCAAGTAAAACTTGATTAAATTGATCTTTGTTAGCACCATTAACTAATTTTTTTATGGCCTCAGGCTGATCTCCTGCAGGTTTAAAATCAGATTTAATTTTGAATTTTTTTCCACCCTCTAGTTTTCCACCAATTTTAGGATTTTTACTCTGAATATCTGTAATTAAATCTTGATAAGTATTTTCCATATATTAAACAACGTAGTAGAATTTATTTATATTTCAATGAGCATAATATCAGACAGTTTAAAAAAGATTAAACCATCGCCCACTATTGCTGTTACTCAAAAAGCAAGAGAATTAAAAGCTGCTGGAAAAGATGTTATTGGATTAGGTGCGGGAGAGCCAGATTTTGACACTCCAGATAATATTAAGCAAGCAGCTATAAAAGCTATTAACGATGGTGATACCAAATACACTGCAGTAGATGGTACTCCAGCATTGAAAAAAGCAATCGTAGAAAAATTTAAAAAAGAAAATAATTTAGATTATACAACTGATCAAATTACAGTTGGAGCTGGTGGTAAGCATGTAATTTATAATGCAATGATGGCCACATTGAACGAAGGTGATGAAGTTATAGTTCCTGCTCCTTATTGGGTTTCTTATCCAGATATGGTTTTATTAGCTGGAGGAAAACCAGTAATAATGGAATGTGATGAAAAACAAGGTTTTAAAATAAATCCAAATGATCTTGAGAAATTTATAACTTCAAAAACAAAATGGATTATTCTTAATTCTCCTTCTAATCCAACAGGAGCATGTTATTCAGAGCAAAATATAAAAGCAATTGCAGATATTTTAGAAAAACATAATCACGTATATATTTTAAGCGATGATATTTATGAACATGTGACTTATGAGGGTTTCAAATTTTTTACTATTGCTCAAATTGAAAGTTTAAAAGATAGAGTGCTTACAATGAATGGTGTAAGTAAAGCTTATTCAATGACAGGCTGGAGAATAGGGTATGCAGCTGGTCCAAAAGATATCGTTAAGGCTATTGCTAAAATCCAATCACAATCAACAACTAATCCTTCTTCTATTAGTCAAGCTGCTGCAGTTGAGGCACTAAGTGGGACACAAGACTTTATTAAGGAAAGAGCAAGCTCTTTTCAGGAGAGAAGAGATTTTGTGGTTAATGCTTTAAATGCAATAGATGGTATTGAATGTCTAAATCCAGATGGAGCCTTCTATGTCTTTCCAAGTTGCAAAGGTTTAATGGGTAAAAAAGACCCAAATGGAAATGAAATTAAATCTGATACTGATTTTGTTCAATCATTATTAGAGAATAGTGGGATTGCTGTAGTCCAAGGTTCTGCATTTGGTTTAGAAGGTTTTTTCAGAATTTCTTATGCAACATCAATGGATAATCTTAAGAAAGCAATGGATAAGATTTCTAATTTTTGTAAGTGTTTAAACTAATCCTAATTGAACAACCGATTTAGCATTCTCAATTATACAATCTTTTGCAGGTTTAAATTTAAATCCCAACAATTCCTCTGAATAAGACGTATCAGTTTGCATTAAAATACCAAGATCAGGAATCATCATTTTAGCACTTGAATCAATATAACTTATTAATTTAACCATAAAATTCGGCAATTCTTTTTTAGGAAGTTTTTTCGCATACTCAGGCATTGCCTCTGCCATTAATTGAGACAACTCGACTAATTTTTTAACTTCTTTTCCAACAATTAATCTTCTGCCACCAACTTTAGTATTACCAATGCACGCAACATGAGCTTTAGCTATATCTTTGACATCAGAAATCAAAACCGCAAATTTAGGCGCTCCAGGAAATTTACCTTTCAAAAATTGTCTAACATATTCTATAGAGGTTCCTCCTTTTTTATCTAAAGCATCACCAAATACTCCACCTGGATTAATAGTAGTTAACTTACTTTTTAATCCTTTGCTTTCCATTAATTTCCAAGCAGCTTTTTCAGCTTTTGTTTTTGATAAAAAATAATCATTAACTCCTTCTATCCAATTTTCATCGGTCCAATCATTTTCACCAAATGTATAAGGGTTGCTTCTATTAGGCTTTCTAAACATGGCCACAATTGAGGATGTTTTAATTATCTGTTCAACTCCTGCATTTATACCAGCATTTAAAACTCTTAAAGTTCCATCTACAGCAACGGGTAATAAAAATTCTCTATCTCTTGAAACTTTCATTGGAAATGGGGAGGCAATATGAAAAATATATTTACATCCCTTTGCAGCTTTATCCCAGCCATCATTTTTTAAAAGATCTAATTCTATAAAAGATAAATTTTCGATTGGTGCATGCTTTTTTATAGTTTCTTTAGTTTGATTGATTAGATCTTTATTCCTAACAGTTCCTAATACTTCATAACCCTTATTTAATAATTCTATAGCCGTATGTTTTGCGATCCATCCACTTATTCCAGTTAATAATACCTTATCTGTCATTATATTTACCTTTCTATCAGTTATTATTTTTAATCTCGAATTAGTGAGATAGGAATTTTTCGGCCTCTAATGCTGCCATACAACCCATTCCTGCAGCTGTAACGGCTTGTCTAAATGTTTTGTCTTTTACATCTCCCGCAGCATAAACTCCAGGAATATTTGTTTCAGTAGAATCTGGTTTAGTAATTAAATACCCCTCATTATCCATCTTAAGTTGATCTTTGAATAGTGAAGTTGCTGGATCATGTCCAATAGCGATAAACAATCCATCTAGTTTTAATTCTTCAGTTTTATCTGTTTTTAAATTTTTAATTTTAATGCCTTTAACATTTTTAGGTTCTTGATCTCCCAATACGTCTTCAACAACAGAGTCCCAAATAATTTCAATTTTTTTATTTTCCATTAATTTTTTTTGAAGCATTTTTTCAGCTCTCAAACTATCTCTTCTATGAATTAATTTAACTTTGGATGCAAACTTTGTAAGGAACATCGCTTCTTCAACAGCTGCGTTACCTCCTCCAACAACAGCAACCTCTTTATCTTTAAAGAAAAAACCATCACAAGTAGCACACGCAGAAACACCAAATCCTCTATATTCTTGTTCAGATTTCAGATTTAACCATCTAGCCTGAGCTCCTGTAGAAATAATTATGCTATCAGCAGTATATTTTTGCCCACTATCGCCTATAGCCTCAAACGGAGTAGATTTTAAATTTACCGAACCAATATGGTCTTCAATCATTTCAGTTCCAACTGCTTTTGCTTGTTCTTTCATTTGATCCATTAACCATGGCCCCTGAATAACTTCAGAAAATCCTGGATAATTTTCAACATCAGTTGTCGTTGTTAATTGTCCTCCTGGCTCAGATCCATAAACTAAAATAGGATTTAACATTGCACGAGCAGCATAAACTGCTGCAGTGTATCCAGCTGGACCTGATCCAATTATTAACACTTTTGTGTGTTTAGTTGGATTTTGACTCATATGAAAGCTATATAGTGATTAATGTCTAAATTAAAAGGTTTATTATTAACTCAAGGAATGCATGGCATGATAAGCCAGGTTGAAGGTTTAGCTAAAGCTTTAGATTTGGATTTTACACACCATAAGGTTGAACTAAATAATTTTTGGAAAATTGTCCCTCCAAAATTAACTCCAATATCACAAAATGTTTATAAAAAAATAAACGAGTCTGATTTTGATGTAATCATTTCATGTGGAAGAAAAAGTGTGATTCCCTCAATCCACTTAAAAAGTATCTCAAAAAAAAAAGTTTCAAATATTCATATTCAAGATCCAAAGGTAGATTTTAATCATTTTGATTTTATTGTTGCTCCCGAACATGATGGGATAAGTGGTACAAATGTAATTAAAACAAAAGGTGCAATTCATTATTTAACGAAAAATGAAATTGAAGAAAATAGAAGTTATTTAAATTCATACATTAAACAGGATAATAGAAAAGTTTGGTGTTTGATAATGGGTGGTCCTACAAAATATTATGACTACTCAACAAAAAATATGAAGCATATATTTTCAATTTTTTACAAACTATTGAAAAAACATGATTTTCAACTTGTGGTCATACCTTCAATGAGAACACCATTAAATACTATACATTATGCAAAAGAGTTTTTTGGAGAAAATCACACCGTGATTATGAATGTTGATAAAAAAGCTTATCTTTCAGCTCTAGCAATTTCAGAAAATATAGTTGTTACATGTGACTCCAGCTCAATGATATCTGAAGCTGCTTTAACTGGAAAACCAATTTATGTTGCCAATATTTTACCGAAAAGAAAA
>CACEJN010000028.1 GCA_902559935.1 uncultured Pelagibacteraceae bacterium
CTTCTGAACTATAATCTATATTTAACTGTGTACCGCATGTTCGATACATCATATCCAAACTAAGTTCACCACCTAGAGGCATATCCTTAGTCATCAATTCATACCGTTGTTTTGGATTGTTTGGGATTTCACTTAATTTAGATATTGGATCAAAACCAGCACTAACAATTTTTATATCCAATTTTTTTGTAACTTGTTTTAATTCAAACAAATAGTCTTGTGACTCTGCACAAGCTTCATGTATATGATTTAATTTATCTCCTGATAATTCTATCTGATTACCTGGTTCAAGAGTTATATTTTTTCCACCTTTATTAAGAGCAATGATATTTTCTTTTTCAAAAACTGGATTCCAGCCAAATTCAAGCAGGGCTGTAAACATTTCTTTTATTTTTGAATAATCAATCCTTTTATTGTCCGAATTATTAAATAAAAATTTTTCATGCTCAATCCCAATTTTAAAATTTTTAGGTTCCTTAGTGCCTGATTTAAAATAATTTATAATTTTTTCTTTTGAATCAATCATGCGCTGTAAGTAGTGATTTATACGTAAATTTAAAGATAATAATAAGGCTCTTTTGCGAATATTTTTTTAACTAGTGGCTTAAAATCATCCAAAGTCATACTTTTGTAATCAGGGTCAAAAGAGCATTGGTCATATTTTTCACAAAAATCTATGGTGTCTTGATAATACTTGTGGTCTTTAAATTTATCTCTTGCATTTCTATCACCACCTAAATGATGAGCACTGTAGTAAGTTTGAAAAAGACCATGATGTAGAACAATCCAATAAGTTCTTTCTGAAACATAAGGTCTTAGTATAGATGCAGCATATTGAGAATGATTCATTGGTGCTAAATCATCTCCAATATCATGTAGTAAAGTTGCAACAACCATTTCATCACTTTCTTTATTTTTAAAAGCTCTTGTTGCTGCTTGTAAGGAGTGTTCTAGTCTGGTGATTTTATAACCTTCTAAAGTTGTAGTTTGTTTAGACAAATAATTTAAAACTCTCTCAGCTGTTTGTCTTTCAAAGTTTTTCTCAAATTTTTCAAGAAGCTCATAATCATCCTTAGTTCCATTTTTCATTTCAGTAAAATTAACTGTTTTCATTACTTAATTATTTGATCCAGTACTTAATAAAGATAACTGAGTTATTTTATTATCTCCTAATTCATCTACTAATTTAACAGGATATTCACCTGTGAAATAATGATCTGTTAATTGCGGATAAGTTTCGTTTCTTTTTTCAAAACCAATTGCCTTATACAATCCTTCTATTGATAAAAATCTTAAAGATTTAGCTCCAATATATTCACAAATTTCATTATTTGTTTTATTTGCTGCTAACAATTCTTTTTTAGTAGGGGTGTCTACGCCGTAGAAATCTGGGTATCTTATTTCAGGGCATGCAATTTTAACATGAACTTCTTTTGCACCAGCATCATAAAGCATTTTAACAATTTTATAAGATGTGGTTCCTCGAACAAGAGAGTCATCAATTAGAATAATTTTTTTATCTTTAATTGTTGTTTGATTAGCATTTAATTTTAGTTTAACACCCAAGCTTCTAATTTTTTGGCTTGGTTCAATGAAAGTTCTTCCAACATAATGGTTTCGAATTAATCCATGCTCAAAATTCATTTTTAATTCTTGAGCAAAACCCATAGCTGCAGCGTTTCCAGAATCTGGAACTGGAACTACTATATCGGCATCAGTATCGTTTTCTTTTGCAAGTTCTCTACCAATATTTTTTCTATGCTCATAAGCTGTTTTTCCCCCTATTAGACTGTCTGGCCTTGAAAAATAAATATATTCAAATACACAAGGTCTAACTTTTTTAGTGGGGAAGGGTTTAATACTTTTAAGTTCATTATTTTCAATTAAAACTATCTCTCCATTTTCAACTTCTCTAACAAATTTAGCGCCAATAATATCAAATGCACAAGTTTCAGACGCTAAGACATAACTATTTCCAAGCTTACCGATTACTAGTGGTCTAATTCCATAAGGATCTCTAACCGCAATTAGCGAGTTTTGCGTTAACATCACTAATGCATACCCACCTTGGATTTGAAAAATTGCATCAATTACTTTGTCAATTGTTTTTGGTCTTTTTGATTTAGCAATTAATTGGACAATCGTTTCAGTATCTGAAGTAGTGTAAAATATAGCTCCATCTTCAACGAGTTTATTTCTCAAAGCAATTGAATTAGTAAGATTTCCATTATGCGCAACTCCAATACCACCTGCATTGGTATCAGCAAAAAAAGGCTGTATATTTCTTAATATGTTGTTTCCAGTTGTGCTATATCTGTTATGGCCAATTGCATAATTTCCCTTAAGATTATTAAGTACTTTTTCTTTGTTGAAATTATCACCAACTAAACCAAATCTTTTTTCAGAATAATATTTTTCTCCATCAAAAGTAACTATTCCACATCCTTCTTGACCTCTGTGTTGTAGAGCATGAAGCCCTAACGCAGTTAGAGCTGAAGCATCTTTTGCATTGCTAATACCAAAAACCCCACACTCTTCCTTTAATCTTGGATTATAGTTCTTTAATTTTTTCTTTAGAATCTTGATATGTTTTTTCATTAGGAAATTCTTTTATCAGATAATTACTACCTTTTTCTAAATATGGAAAGACGTATGATTTGTCAAAATTTATTGGCCATTTATCATAATTATAAACGATATGAACACCTGAAAAGATACATACAGAAACAATGTAAGCTCTTATAAAACCAAAAAAGAATCCAAATGTCGTATCTAAGCCACCGATTCCTGTGTATCTGACCGCTCTACTGATTCCTTTATTAACTAATAGCACCAAAAAGATAACAACAACAAATATTACTATTCCCAAACCAACATCAAGCACATACTCATTATCAATTATGTCTTTTACATAGGGTTTAATTTTTGGAAATAGAATTAATGTTATTATATATGCAAGCAACCATTTAGCCATTGAGAGAATACTTAAAATGAAGCCCTTTTTGTAACAATTTATCAAAGAAAGAATTGTTAAAATTAAATAAATTAAATCAATTATTGATATTGCTTTATAAAAATCTTTTATGATTTCTAACATTAAGATGATTTGCCAAAAGGTTTAATTATTAAGATTAATGCAGGAAGTAGTGTTAATACCGATATCATAGCCAATAACATAGCTAGCCCTGTAAAGACGCCAAAATAAATTGTTGGGATAAATTTTGATAACACCAAAATTGAAAATCCAAAAACAATCGTAATTGAAGTGTTTAGAATAGCAACGCCAACAGTTGAATGACAAATTTTTAACGTCTTTTTATAATCCTTTATTTTATTAAACTCTTCTTTAAATCTGTAAATATAGTGAATACTATTATCTACTGCTATTCCTATTGTAATTGCTGCAATTGTTATAGTCATCATATCTAAAGGTATTCCTAACAATCCAATTATTCCTAAGATAAAAAAAGCAGCAATAAAATTTGGAACAACACCAATCAATGAAAGTTTAATATTTCTAAATAAGATTATGAACATTGAAAATATTCCAATCATAACCAATCCCAATGTTAAAATTTGAGATTTAAAAAGACTTTGTAATAAATTATTAAATAATATTAAGACACCTGCTAATTTATAATCTTTTTCATCTAAACCAAATTTATCTTTTAGATCAAAATTAATTTTGTTAATTAAATCATTTCTTCTTAAATTTTCTTGAGAGTCTATAATTCTCAAACTAATTCGAGCTTCATTATCTTTAATAGAAAGATAGGGATCAATAATTTCAGTTTTAATGCTCTCAGGAATTTTAGAGTAAAGCACTCCCATTTCTAAAGTGCCCAAAGGCTTATTATTATTTAATTGAGTAGCTACTTCTATAATTGATGAAAAAGATAGAACTTTGCCAATTTCAGGTAAGCTATCTAAGTAACTATGTACAGATGCAATTAGATCAATTTTATCTTTGGTAAACCAATATTTTTCATCATTAGCATCTTCTTCATCACCCCAATCATCAAATTCATCATCTTCTTCAGATTTTTTCACTTTTTCTTTTTCTTTTTCAGGAAACTTTATAATAACCTCTAAAGGTGTAGTTCCACCTAGTTCTTCATCTATAAGCTTCATACCCTTATAAATTTCAGTATCCTTATCAAAGTAATTTATAAAACTATTTTCAACCTCTAGCTTACTTATTCCAATAATACTTGAAATTATAATTATTCCAGTTGCTAATAAGATTGAGTTTTTATTATTAAGAGAAATTAGACCGAGTAAATTTGTAATTTTTGATTTTTGTTCTTTTTTAACTGAAATATTATTTGTGGGTGCAAAGTTTAAAAGGGTAGGTAGTAGAGTAAATGTAATTATAAATGATGTAACTAACCCAAAAGTCATCATCCAACCAAAATCAATAATAGGTTTTATTTCACTAAAAATTAAAGATAAGAATGCAAAAATTGTTGTTAGAACAGTATAAAGAATAGGCCAAAACATTTTTGAAGTAGTTAATGAAATAATTTCAAAATTATTTTTTGATGGAAAATCTTTTTTAAGCTGAAGAAACCTGGTACTCATATGAATATTCATTGCCATTGTTAAAATTAACATCAGTGCAATGAAATTTGATGAGATAACTGTAACTTTCCATCCTAGCAGTCCAAGTAACCCCATCATAATTATCACAGAAAAAAAACAACTACTTATAGGAACTATAATCCAAAGAAGATTTCTAAAAACAAACCACAAAGTAGCAATTATAAATAATAGAACTCCCAAACCAAATACTATTATATCGCTTTTGATAAAAGTCATCATATCATCAGCAATCATTGGTATTCCTCCAAGATAAATCTTTCCAACATCACCATAACTTTGAATAACTTGTCTAATTTCTAAAATATTCTGGTGATTTTGTTTTTTGATTTGATCTTTAATTAGTTCAACTTCTTCTTTTGATTTATTTTCTATATCTTTTAATTTTTGAGACTGTTTAATGTTAACAATAATTCCACTAGTTTTACCGTTTTCACTAATGACAAAATTTCGAAAAACAGGACTATTTAAAATTTCTTTAAAACCTCGATCTCTATCAACATCTTCATCTTTCAATGTTTTGAAGCTTTCTAATCTTTCTTGAAGAGGGGCATCTGAATTATTTAAAAGTGGAATGTCTAACAATGTAATTACACTATGTACCCAGTTGAGACTCTGAATTTTATATTTTAGGCTTAATAAATTATTAATTGATGAGTCGGTTACCATTCCCTCATTTGGTGTATAGGTAAGAATTAAAAATTCTTTAGATCCATATCTTTCAGAGACTTCTTTTAAATAGGCTAAATCTGGGTCACCTTCTATTAACAATGTTTCAGACGAAGCATCTAACCTAAAATTTTTTGAATGGTACCCAAAACTTAAAATAGCAATAATTAACAATACAAATATTGCTTTGGGATTTTTAAGGATAACGTTTTGGTAAAAATGAGCTATCATTTAAGCTCTTTATATTGGAATTTAACTTAATTGAGTATCCTTAAATTTTGTAAATCTTTCTTCAAATTCAAGAGTTACATTGCCAATAGGGCCATGCCTTTGTTTTCCAATTATAATTTGAGCCAAATGTGCAACTTCATTCATTTTTGCTTGCCACTCTGCATGTTCAACAGTCGCTTCTCTTGGCTCTTTTCTTTGTAAATAATATCCTTCTCTGTAAACAAACATTACAACATCAGCATCCTGTTCAATGGAACCAGACTCTCTTAAATCTGCTAATTGAGGCTTGTGATCATCTCTCTGTTCTACTTGTCGAGATAACTGCGAAAGAGCTACAACAGGAACAGAAAGTTCTTTGGCTATTGCCTTAAGTCCTTGAGTAATTTGTGAAATCTCTTGAACTCTTCCATCTTTATTGAATGTAGTTCCCCTCATTAATTGGATGTAATCAACTACTATCATATCAAGGCCAAAAAGCCTTTTAATACGTCTCGCTCTATTACTTAAAGCAGCAATACTTATTGCTGGTGTTTCATCAATATACAGAGGCAGTTCAGAAATATTTTTTGATGTTTCTAAAAACTTATCAAACTGATCGTCAGATATTCTTCCTCTTCTTATGTCATTAGAACTAATTCTAGCTTGTTCAGAAATAATTCTTGTAGATAATTGTTCTGAAGACATTTCAAGTGAAAAGAAAGCAATGGATGATTTTTTACCACTCTCTTGTAGTTTTTGAGCAGCGTTAAATGCAATATTCGTTGCTAGTGAGGTTTTACCCATTGAAGGTCGACCAGCAATTATAATTAAATCTGATTGGTGTAAACCACCAAGTTTATCATCTAAATCTCTTAAACCAGTTGGAACACCAACGATTCCCTCTTCATTCTTATAAGCAGCTGAAGCCATTTCAATTGTTTGTTTCATTGCCTCATCAAATTTTACTAAAGAAGAATTAAAAGAACCTTTTTCAGCTAAATCAAATAATAATCTTTCAGAACTTTCGATTATAGATTGTCCGTTAGTATCAAGATCATTTAATTTTGCACTATCAATAGTTTGTTCAGAAATTTTTATTAATTCTCTTCTTACAAACATATCGTAAATTATTTTTGAGTATTCTATTGCTTGCCTAACTGATGTAGAAAACTTTGTGATTTTTACCAAATATTCTGGGACATTTAGATCATCTTTTTCATCTTCAAAATAATTTTTTAAAGTAATTGGGTTAGCTAACATTCCTTTGTAGATAAGACTTTCAACTGCCTCAAATATTTTTTGATGCATTGGATCATAAAAGTTAATACTAGAAATTATTGTATTTATTTCGTCAAAAATATCATTGCTCACAAGAATAGATCCTATAACTGCTTGCTCCGCCTCAATGTTATTTGGCAACTCTTTAAATTGATCTTTGACTATACTTAAATTGTTTTCCATGAAAATAAATTTACATGAAAAATAATTAAATCAAATTATATATTTCTACTGGGGAAAAGAATGTATAATTATTGAATTGTATCAGCTGTAGAAACATTAATTGTAATTTCAGCATCAACTTCTGAGTGTAAAGAAATTTTAACTTTAAATTTTCCTAAAGCTTTTATTTCTTCAACTGGTTGTATCATTGAAGGCTTAATATCAATTTTGTTTTCTTCTTGAATAAGTTTTGAAATTTCAGTTGGTTTAACTGAACC
>CACEJN010000029.1 GCA_902559935.1 uncultured Pelagibacteraceae bacterium
GCTCAAAATAAGATTAAAACTAAAAGTTCACTTACATTTAATTCAGAATTATCCTTGAAGAAAGGTAATTTTTCAAAAATCAAACCAAATAAGCAAGATCAATTAGATATTAAAAAAGCTATAAAAATATTAAATAATTTAAGACAATATAATTTTAGTCAAGGGGTTGTAGTTAGAAATAAAAAGGTAGTTTCTATTGAAGGAAAAGGTGGAACCCAAAAAATGCTTGAAAAAAGTAAAAGCAAAAAATTTAGAAATCATGGTGTTTTAGTAAAGTTTCCAAAAAAGAAACAAGACCTAAGAATTGATCTACCTACCATTGGATTAAAGACTTTAAAACAAAGTAAAACAGCTGGATTGAAAGGAATTGTTGTTAAAAATAAACAACATGTTTTTTTAGATAAAAACAAATGTATTAACTTTGCTAATAAAAATAGGATGTTTATTTCTGTAATATGAAAAAGATTTTTATACTTACTGGTGAACCTTCTGGAGATAAACTTGCTTCTAAAGTCATATCTCAACTTCAAAAAAATGATCCTAATATTGAATATTCTTGTGTAGGTGGAACACATTTAAATTCATTAGGAATAAAATCTATTTTTGATCTTAAAGAAATTACCTATATTGGTTTCACAAGTGTTTTATTAAACATTTTTAAAATAAAAAATAAAATAAACAAAACCGTAGAAGAGATAATAAAATTTAATCCTGATGTTTTATTTAGTGTAGATAGTCCTGATTTTACATTAAGAGTTGCAGAAAAAGTAAAGAAAATAAATAATGAAATCAAGACTGTTCATTATGTGGCTCCTCAAGTATGGGTATGGCGAGAGGGTAGAGTTAAAAAATTTAAAAAGTTTTTAGATCATGTTTTGTTATTATTTGATTTTGAAAAAAAATATTTTGATAAAGAAAATATTCGAAATACATTTGTTGGTCATCCATTATTAGAAAAAGAAACAAAAAATAAAACAGATCTATCTTATATTGTATCAAGTGATAAAAAAATTATTTCACTTTTTTGTGGTAGTAGATTATCTGAAGTAAATTTACTCTTACCAATATTGATTGATTTTATAAATTTAATGAATAAAAAATTTGATAATTTCACTTTTGTTTTTCATGCAACTGATGAAAATAAAAATTTAATCAATGTCAAAATAAATAATACCAATTTTGAAAATGTTGAGGTTATTTCTGATGAAAATATAAAAAAACAGATATTGAATAATTCTATTTTTGCAGTTTCAAAATCTGGAACTATTTCTCTTGAAATCTGTAATGCGAAAGTTCCGTCTATAATTATCTATAAAATGAATTTTTTAAATTTTTTGATTGTCAAAATGTTAGTAAAAATAAAATTTGCCAACATCATCAATATTATAAATAACAAAGAAATAATTCCAGAATTAATTCAAAAAGAATGTAATGCTAAAGAGATTTACAATTCTGTTGTTTACTTTTTAAAAAATCCAGAATTAATGAAAAAACAAATTAGTGATTGTCAGGAAACTTTAACTAAAATTAGATCTAAAACTTCATCTTCTGATGAAGCTGCCTCAGTATTAAACAATTATCTTGTTAGTTAATCTTTTTGTTACTTCCTCTTTTCCCAGAGAAATAATTATATCATATATTCCAGGTCCAAATTTTGAACCTGTTAAAGCTATTCTCAAAGGTTGTCCTACACCCTTAAAGTTTGTATCGTTTGATTTAATTAAACCATTTACAATCGGCTCTAATGTTTCTTTGCTAATTTTATCAACGGTAGCAAATTTATTAGCGAAATCAGAAATGACTTTTTTGGCCTTATCATCAATTAGATTAAGATCGTCCTGATTAAACTTTACTTCATCTACCATAATATATTGACCATTATTAAATATATCTTCTAATGTTTTGGCCTTGTTCTTTAAGAAAGTTAGAGATTTTTTTATGTTATCTTTTTTATCTGATTTAATTTCACTTTTATATAATTTGCAATATTCAGTAAGTTGATTGAATAAATCATTTTCATCAATATTTTTAATATAATGCTCATTCATTGATAAAATTCTACTCATATCTAATTTAGATGGTGACTTTCCTATACCTTCTATGTTGAAGTGCTTAATACTCTCATCTAAAGTAAATATTTCTTTATCTTCATAAGACCAACCTAGTCTAAGTAAATAATTCCTTAATGCATCAGGCATTATCCCGATTTTAGAATAATCATCTAATGTTGATGCATTGTCTCTTTTTGATAATTTTCTACCTTCTATTGTATGAATAAGGGGTATATGTGCAAACTTTGGTAAATCCCAGTTCATTGCTTCATAAATTTGCATTTGTTTAAATGTATTAATTTTATGATCATCTCCTCTAATTATATGGGTCATTTTCATTTGATGATCATCTACAGTCGCAGATAAATTATATGTTGGTGAACCATCATTTCTTAAGATTATAAAATCTTCAATCGTATTATTCTCAATTTCAACATCGCCTTGAACCAAATCTTTAAGTATTGTTGATCCTTCTATTTTACTTTTAAATCTTATCACTGGTTTTATACCTTCAGGAGCATTAGTTTCTGGTATATCTCTCCATTTTCTATTGTAGATATACGGAAGTTTTTTTTGTCTAGCTCTTTTCTTTTGCTCTTCTATTTCTTCTGCTGAGCAATAACATTTATACGCATTACCATTTTTAAGTAATTCATTTGCAACCTTAATATGATCATTTATTTTACTTGATTGAATGTATTCATCCCCATCATGCTCAATTCCAAGCCATTTTAAAGAATTAATAATTTGTTTTTTATGTTCGTCTTTAGATCTTTCTTTATCAGTATCTTCAATTCTTAGGTGAAAAGTTCCTTTTTGATTTTTAGAGAACAACCAATTAAATAAAGCGGTTCTAACTCCTCCAATGTGAAGAGCTCCAGTAGGGGACGGTGCAAAACGTGTTGCTACTTTAGACATCAATGTTGTTTAGACTATTTTTTTAGAAGTTTCTATATAAAGATACCAAAACACCTTGAACTTTTACTCTATCAGGTCCAAAAATCTTAGTTTCATAGTTTCTATTAGCACTTTCAAGGGCTACAACTTTGCCTTTTTTTCGAATTCTTTTTAACATAGCCTCATGTTCATCAATCAGTGCTACAACAATTTTACCATTATCAGCAGTGTCAGTTCTTTTTATAATAACTGTATCACCTTCATGAATACCTGCATCTATCATAGAGTCACCTTGAACTTTCAATCCAAAGTAATCTCCATTTTTTTCTAAATTATTTGGCAGGGGAATCCTAGAAACTTCATTTTGTATTGCTTCAACAGGCGTTCCTGCAGCAATTTTTCCAAGAACTGGTACTTCAATTTCATCAGAATTAGTTTGTTCTTCATCTAATCCACCTTTAATTACACTTGGCGAAAAGCTATTATAAATATCATTTGCAGAAGCAGTCTCTGGTAATTTAATTACCTCTAATGCTCTTGCTTTGTGAGCTAATCTTTTAATAAAACCTCTTTCCTCTAAAGCACTAATCAATCTGTGAATACCTGATTTAGATTTTAAATTAAGAGACTGTTTCATTTCTTCATATGAAGGAGAGACACCAGAACTTCTCAACTTCTTGTTGATAAATAAAAGCAGGTTTTTTTGTTTTTTTGTAAGCATAAGAACAAATATCGTACAAATAATGTTCTATAAAAGTTCTTTTAAATTAACAATACTAAAAAAAACTAGTAAAATAGGGCTTTATTTGACTATAAAACTGAAAAAATAGAATTTTCATCTAAGTTTTTCAAAAGTGATTCACCGATCAAAAAAGTGTTAATTGATGTTTTGTTCTTTAGATCTAATAACTCTTCTTTATTTTTGATCCCACTTTCAGATATTAAAGGACCTTTATGATTTTTTACAACATCATAAATATCATAAGTTGTATTTATATCTGTTTTAAGTGTTTTCAAATTTCTATTGTTAATTCCGATTAAAGCATTTTTAAAATTTAAAGCTTTTTTTGCTTCTTCTACTGTATGAACTTCAACAATAATAGACATATTATATTTCATAGCTTCATCGTATAATTCAGAAGCCAGATCATCTGAAACTCCAGCTAAAATGATTAAAATAGCATCTGCACCATAACTTTTTGCTAAAGGTATTTGAAATTTATCGATAAAAAAATCTTTACACAGTATAGGTAAATTTATTTTATCTTTTATTTTACTGATGTGAATTAAATTTCCTAAAAAGTAATCCTCTTCAGTTAAAACTGAAAGACAAGTTGCCTTATTATTTAAATAAATTTGAGCAATATCTACAGGATTATAATCATCAATTATTATACCCGCAGAAGGACTTGCTTGTTTAATTTCAGCAATAATTGAAGTTTTATTATTTTTTATATTATTTTCTATTTTCTCTTTAAAATTAATATAGCTTTTATTTTTATCAATAAATTCATCCAGAGTTTTAAGATCTAAGGATTTTTTTAATTTATCAACTTTTTCAATTTTCTTTTGAATGATATTTTGAAGTATATTTTCAGACATTTTGAATTTTTTCTAGATGAAAAAAAGTTTTTCCAGAAAGGATAAATTCTCTTGTATGATTATAAGCTTCAGAAAAGTCAGAAAATTTTTCTCCAACAATTAAACCTGCTGCAGCATTTAAACAAACTGCTTTTGAAAAATCATTATCTTCACCTTTAAATATTTCAATCATTTTATCAGAATTAAATTTAGCATCATCACCTACTAAATTTTTAAAATTATCTGCATTAACCCCTAAAGCATTTGGATCTATTTTTATTTCAGATATTTGACCATCTTTTAATTGAATAACATTAGTGATTGCATATGGAGATATTTCATCTAATCCATCCTCACTATTTACTATCCAAGCAAATTTTAAATTTAAATTTTTAAGTCCTTCTGCAAAAATTTTTAGTAATTTTTTATCAAAAACGCCAACAACTTGTCTTTCTACAAGAGCAGGATTACTTAAAGGACCAATCATATTAAAAATTGTTCTTTTTCCAATTTTCTTTCTAACAGGACCAACAAATCTCATTGCACTATGATAATTGGGCGCGAACATAAAACCAAAATTGTTACTACTAATTTCACTCTCAATATCTTTTGGCTCTAGATCAATTTTAATTTTAAGAGCCTCCAAAACATCACCAGATCCACATTTTGAAGAAACAGCCTTATTTCCATGTTTAGCTACTTTTGTGCCCATACTTGCTAAAAGTAGAGCAGAAGCTGTTGAAATATTAAGTGTATTCATGCCATCACCGCCTGTTCCACAAGTATCAATACAATCACTTACATTCACTCTTTTTGATTTTTCTCTTAATACAAAAACACCACCAGCTATTTCATCGGCAACTTCACCTTTTTCAGACAATAGTGTTAGAAAGCTAAAAATTTGTTCATCACTGGCTTTTCCAGTCATTAAAATTTCAAATGCAGACTTACTTTCCTCAAATGTTAAATCTTGATTATTTGTTAGTTTTTCTAAAATTTGATCCATAAATTTAATAATTTATAAAGTTTCTCAGTATTTTCATCCCAAATTTAGTTTTAATACTTTCAGGATGAAATTGCACGCCATGAATGTTGAATTTTTTATGTTGAACACCCATTATAACTCCATCTTCTGTTTCAGCTGTAATCATCAGCTCTTTTGATAATGTTTTTTTATCAATTACCAAACTATGATATCTGGTAGCTTCAAATGTATTTGGGAGATTTTTTAAAATACCGATTTTTTTAGATTTAATTTTGCTTGTTTTGCCGTGCATTAACTTTCTTGCTTGTATAATTTTTGATCCAAAAACTTGTCCAATTATCTGATGACCCAAACATACTCCTAAAAAAGGTAATTCTTTGTATAATGATTTCAATATTTTAATACAATTGCCAGATTGATTTGGGTTGCCGGGTCCTGGTGAAATAACAATTTTATCATATTTCTTTTTAATGATTTCTTTAGAATTAATTTTATCATTCCTAACTACGTCAACTTTAATATTTAATGAGGAGATATAGTGATACAAATTAAAAGTAAAACTATCGTAATTATCTATTAACAATACTTTCATTATCTTAAAGCGTTTATTAAAGCTTTCGCTTTATTAACTGTTTCCTCATATTCATTTTTAGGTTTACTATCTGCAACTATGCCTGCACCTGCTTGCACATAAAATTTTTTATTTTTAGCAACTGCAGTTCTTAAAGCTATACAAGTATCAAATTCACCATTTGCAGAAAAATATCCAATTCCACCTGCATAAACTTTTCTTTTTGATGTTTCTAATTCATCTATAATTTCCATAGCTCTAATTTTTGGAGCTCCAGAAACAGTACCTGCTGGAAAACCAGCTAAGAGCGATTTAAATTTTGAAAATTTTTTATTATATTCTCCAACTACATTTGAAACTATATGCATAACATGAGAATATCTTTCAATAATGAAGCTTTCTGTAACTTTTACTGAATTTATCTTTGAGACTTTACCAGCATCGTTTCTACCCAAATCAAGAAGCATCAAATGTTCTGAAAGTTCTTTTTTATCTTTAAGAAGATCTTTTTCATAAAACAAATCCTCTTTTGTGGTTTTGCCACGTGGCCTTGTTCCAGCAATTGGCCTTACAGTAATTTTATTATCCCTAAGTCTTACTAATATTTCAGGACTTGCACCAACTATTTGAAAATCATTAAAGTTAAAGAAAAACATAAAAGGAGAAGGGTTAGTCACTCTTAGCTTTTTATAAATATCCAAAGGCTTTTTTGTTAATTTTGCTTCAAACCTTTGGCTTAAAACAACTTGGAAAATATCACCTAATTTAATATATTTTTTTGCCTTATTCACCATAGCAAGAAATTTACTTTTTGAAGTGTTTGATTTTACTTTTATATTTATTGATTTTTGATTTATTTTTTTAGCAACATTTTTAATTGATGACTGAATTTTTAATTTAAATAATTCTGATCTTATTTCATCAAATTTATCATTATAATTTTTAATTTTTTCATCTTTAAAGATATTTGTTATGAAAAA
>CACEJN010000030.1 GCA_902559935.1 uncultured Pelagibacteraceae bacterium
GTTTTACTGTCATTTCTTTGTTATCAACACTAGAGCTTGAATCCTCAAATATATCAATTCCATAAAATGAAAAATGACCACCATGTATTATATTTAATTTTTCACAAATATTTCTTGATGTGACGCCTTGAAAAACACCTACTTCTAAAAAATTTTTAGGTTTATATAGTTCTATTTGTTTTAATAATATGTTTGCAGAATTAATATCTTTTTTAAAACTTGATTTTCTAAAGTAATATTTAAACTTCATAAAATTTAAAAAATTGATTTAGAATATTTTTTCCAATTGTCTTGATAGTGTTTTGTATTTTCAAAGACTGCTTTTTTTTCTTCTTCTGTAACTTCTCTAATTACTTTGCCTGGTGAGCCAACAACCAAAGAATTATCTGGTATGACTTTATTTTCTGTTATCAAAGCTTTAGCTCCGATAATACAATTTTTTCCTATATTAGCTTTATTTAAGATGACAGCTCCAATTCCAATTAAACTGTTATCTCCAATAGTACATCCATGAAGCATAACTAAATGGCCAACAGTAACATTTTTTCCTACTTTTAGTGGGCAGCCTGGGTCTGTATGCAAAACACTTCCATCTTGTACATTGGAACCTTCACCAATATGAATATTTTCAATATCTCCTCTAAGCACTGCATTAAACCAAATACTTGTATTTTTTTCTAAAGTAACATCTCCTATTATTGTAGCATTCGGAGCTACCCAATTTTCGCCAGAGTTTTTTGGTTTTTTATCTTTTAAATCATAAAACATAATCTATATATTTTACATTATGCCTATACAAACTCCAATATGTGATTTTGGTCAAAAAGCTATTACATTTGAATTAAAATCTACTGATAATAAAATTCTGTCTTTAAATGATATCAAAGGTGAAAATGGAACTTTGATAATGTTCATTTGTAATCATTGTCCATATGTAAAAGCTATTACAAAAGAATTAGTTGAAGATTGTAGTGAATTAAACAAAATTGGTATCAACTCAGTTGCTATCTGCTCAAATGACTTTGTTAATTATCCAGACGACTCATTTGATAACATGATTAAGTTTTCAAATGAAAATCATTTCAATTTTCCTTACTTGCATGATGAAACTCAAGAGATTGCTAAAGCATATGATGCTGTATGTACTCCAGATTTCTTTGGCTATAATAAAAATCTAGAACTTCAATATAGAGGACGATTAAGAGAACTTAAAAAGTTTATTCCAGTTAAAGATGGAGAAAGTGATCTGCTAACAGCTATGAGACAAATAGCTGAAACTGGAAAAGGTCCTGAAGATCAAATACCCAGTGCAGGCTGTGGTATTAAATGGAAGTATGATTAATGTATCTAATTGTAACTAGATCATTCCCACCTGAGCTTGGTGGTATGCAAAATCTAATGTGGGGCCTTTCAAGAGAACTGTCTAAAAACTTTATGATAAAAGTTTTTGCAGATTATATAGAAGGTCATAAAAAATTTGATGAGCAAGCCTCTTTTTCGATCGAAAGAGTTGGAGGAATTAAATTGCTTAGAAAATATAGAAAAGCACAATTAATTAATGAATATATCAAAGAAAATAAAACTGATGGTGTTATTGCTGATCATTGGAAAAGTTTAGAGCTTATTAAAACTTCTAAGAAAAAATACTGTTTAATTCATAGTAAAGAAATCAACCATCCTAAAGGTTCTAGTCAAAATAAAAGAGTAGTTAGTGTTTTAAATAATGTTGAAAAAGTTATAGCAAATTCTCAGTTTACAAAAAAACTAGCAATAGAACTTGGTGTTAATGAAAATAAAGTAATTGTAATAAATCCAGGTGTGGATCCTGCTGAAGAATTGAATAAAAAAACTTTAGATAAAGTTGAAAGTATACTTAAAGTTAAAAATCCAAGACTAATTACAGTTTCAAGATTTGATAAACGTAAAAATCATGAAAAAATAGTAATGGCTTTAAGGAATTTAAAACAAATTTATCCTGATATTGTTTACATTTGTGTTGGATATGGAGAAGAAGAGAAAAATATTAAGAAACTAGTAAAAGAGCTAGATCTTGAAGCACAAGTTATGTTTTTTAAAAATATTAGTAATGATTTAAAAAATGCATTAGTTTCAAAATCAAATATCTTTGTAATGCCCTCTATAATTCATAAAAAATCAGTTGAGGGTTTTGGTATAGCTTATGTTGAAGCTGCACAATACGGTATTCCATCAATTGGTGGTAAAGATGGCGGTGCAGCAGATGCAATTATTCATGAAAAGACTGGTCTGATATGTGATGGAAATAATCTTGATGACATTTATTCTTCTATTAATTCAATATTGGAAAATAAAAAATATTTAGAGCTTGGAAAAAATGCGAAAGAATTTGTGAATAAATTTCAATGGTCAAAAATAATTGAAGAATACAAAAAGATACTAAATTGATTTCAAATAATAAATTAGCAATTTTTTTAATTATAATCTCAGTTTTTTGTGGAACATTGATGTTAACTTTTTTAAAATTAGCTCAAGAAGAAATTAATGTTTATGTTGCAGGTTTTTTTAGATTTTTATTTGGTTTCCTAATTATTTTTCCCTATATACTAAAATCTAATTTTACAGTGTTTAAAACAAATCATCATAAAAAACATTTTCTTAGAGCGGTTTTAAACTTGCCTTCAATGTTATTATATTTCTCAGCCTTAGTAATGATGCCAATTGAAAAAGCTACAGCTATATCTTTTGTGGTTCCTTTCATAGTAACAATATTGGCAGTTTTATTTCTAGGAGAAAAAATTTACATATACAGGAGTTTTGCACTGGTTTTGGGATTTATAGGAATGTTAATAATTTTAAGACCAGGAATAATTGAAATCTCTCTTGGAGTTTATATGGCACTGGCATCGTCTTTTATGTGGTCAATAGTGATTATAATTACAAAAACTATCGCAAAAGATGATAGTTCGATTACGATTTTATCTTATGGATACACGTATATGACAATTTTTAGTTTCATTATTGCATTGTTTTATTGGCAAACACCTAGTTTTCAAACTTTGATTTATTTATTTTTTGCAGGTTTATTTGGTACATTATTACATCTTTGCATAAATCACGCATATAAATTAGTAGATGTTAGTATGACTCAACCATACTCGTTTCTAAGTTTAGTGTTTGCTTCTTTAATTGGATATTATGTTTTTAGTGAAACACCTGATCTCTTCACATGGATTGGTGCTGGTGTTATATTTTTAGGTGTTTTAATCATGTCATATCGTGAAATGAAGCTTGATAAAGAAATAATTAGAAAACGAATAGATATTAAATCTTAATTTTTTCTCTTAAAAGTTTTGTAAATATGCCAAACTACAATTAAAATTGTAGTTGCTAGAATACATGCAGTTAATGTTCTGTCCCACAAAAATTCCCACGAACCATTACTTAATAATAAAGATCGTCTCAAATTTTCTTCCATCAATCCACCAAGTACAAAAGCTAATATCAAAGGTGGCATCGGAAAATCATATAATCTTAAAAAAGTTGCTACTACAGCAATTCCGATCATTAAATAAATATCAAAATTATTAAACGACATTACGTAAATCCCTGTAACAGAGAAAAATAAAATAAGAGGAATTAAATAATTTTTAGGAACAGCAAGAATTCTAGCTATATAAGGAATGAGTGGTAAGTTTAATATAAGAAGAATTACCATTCCAATATACATAGACATAATTATTGACCAAAAAATCTCTGGATTAGTCATGTAAAGTCTAGGACCAGGCTGAACACCAAATCCTAAAAGTGCACCTAGCATTACCGCGGTTGTTCCACTTCCAGGAATTCCCAAAGTAAGCATTGGCACAAAAGAACCTGAGCAAGCTGCATTATTTGCAGTTTCTGGTGCAGATAAACCATTTACACTTCCTTTACCGAATTTTTCTTTTTCTTCATCGCTGACTACATTTCTTTCCATTCCATAAGCTAAAAAAGATGCAATTGTTGCACCAGCTCCAGGTAATACACCAATTAAAAAACCAATCACTGATGATCTTGGTATTGTTTTGTACATTTTAGTTCGTTCTTCTTTATTAATCTTAATAGAACCTAATTCAGTTAATGAAACTTGTTTAGCAGCACTAGTTGGATCGTTTCTTTTTAAAATAATTGTCAAAGCTTCACTCATTGCAAAGGTTGCCATCACAACTAGTACGAAGCTAATTCCGTCAGTTAAGTTCATATTATTAAATGTATATCTTGTAATATCAGACAAACTGTCTTGACCAACTGAGGCTAACATCAAACCTAAAACAACCATCATCATTGCTTTTAAAAATTGACCTTTAGATGAAAAAGCAGCAATGGCAGTTAAACCTAAAATCATCAAAGCAAAATAATCAGGTGATCTAAAAGATAAACTTACTTTAGACAAACTTGGTGCCATAAATAATAAATAAATGGCAGATAATGTTCCACCTGCAAATGAACTCCAAGCTGCAATCGCTAAAGCCTTACCCGCTTTACCTTGTTGTGCCATAGGATAACCATCAAATGAAGTTGCAACTGTTCCTGGAACACCAGGGGCATTTAATAATATTGAAGAAGTCGAACCACCAAATACTGCTCCATAATAAACTCCAGCCATTAAAATTAATCCAGTTGCAGGTTCAAAACCATATGTAATTGGTATCATTAAAGCTATTGCAGTCATTGGACCAAGACCAGGAAGCATTCCAATGATTGTCCCAAAAAAACAACCAACCATAACCATTAATATATTTTGGAATGTAAGTGCTGTTGTTAATCCAATTAATATTCCTTCAATCATCCCATAACTCCAATTGATTGTAAGAATGGATCTCTTAAATAAATATCAAGAATACCATGAAGCAAATACATAAAGGCAGCAACAAATGGAAAGGATAATAAAAACATTAAAATCCACCTTCGTTCTCCTAAAAAATAATACGAAGCAAATAAAAATAATGAAGTAGTTAAAAAATAACCAACTTTTAAAATTGTAGCTCCGTAAATAATAGCGATTAATATAAGTATACCTGTTTTTTTATACTCTAAATTTTTATGCTCTACTTTAATTGTATTTGGGTCTGGTAAAATAAGTTTTAATCCAGAAAAAAATAAACCTGCATAACCTAAATAAATTGGAAATGTTCTAGCATTAAATGGAGCATTTTCATCAAATGTGAAAACTTGAATTTGATAAGCTAGATATAAATAAAATGCTGAAAAAATAAAAAAGAGCAGTGATATAATTTTTGTAGTATTTATATTCACTGCTCTAATTTTAATTTCTAACTAAATGTTAGATAACTCCTAGTTTTTTCATAAGAGCTGTCATTTCTTCAGTTTGCTTTTCTAAGAAAGATACAAACTTACCTTCTGGGTTATAAATATTAACCCAAGCATTTCTTGCTCTTACTGTTTCCCATTCAGGAGTTTTTTGTACATCGCCTAGCATTTTAGCAATTGCTGCTTTATCAGAATTGCTCATACCTGGAGGGCCAAAGAAACCTCTCCAGTTAACGAATTGTACATCATACCCTTGTTCTTTAAGAGTTGGTGCATCTGGTGCATCAGAAACTCTTGAAGGAGCAGTAATACCAATAATTCTCACTTGGTCTCTTGCACCCATCAATTCACCTAAACCAGTTGAAATGATTTGAGTTTCTCCAGATAAAAGTCCAGCTAAAGCTTTTCCACCAGCATCATAAGGAATGTATGCGACAGCATTTGGATCTGCACCTGCAGCCTGGAATGCTAAAGCACCAATTAAATGGTCCATACTTCCTCTTACTGATCCACCAGCCATTTTAATTGAGCCTGGATCTTTTTTATATGCGTCAACTACATCTTTAAAGTTTTTGTAAGGTGAGTTTTTTGCAACAGCAATTGCACCATAGTCACCGATTACACCAGCGATTGGCACAACATCCTTATAAGATAAAGTTCCACTACCTTTTACATAACCTTCGTGTCTAGTAATTGATCTTAATACTAATGGTGTTGATTGAACTAAAACTGTATTAGCTGGTTTAGTATTAATCATGTAAGCTAATGCTTTACCACCACCACCACCTGACATATTTTCAAATGATGCACTTTTTAACATTCCAGCTTTTGTTAAAGCTTCTCCAGTACCTCTAGCAGTTCCATCCCAACCACCACCAGCACCACCACCGATTACAAAGTGCAATTTCTCAATTGCTAATGAGCTTGTAGTTGTTGCTGAGAATAATAGGATTGCCGAAAATAATACTGAAACTATTCTTTTTAAGTTTTTCATTATTTATCCCTCTCTAATTTAAAAAG
>CACEJN010000031.1 GCA_902559935.1 uncultured Pelagibacteraceae bacterium
TTATAATTATTTAGTTCAAGATTATTGATTGATCCAACCAAAGTCATTAAAAAAAGGTATATAAATATTTTTTTACCTTTTTGTTGATGCATCTTTTAATATCCATTCTATAAGTTCTAGAAAGTTTATGTCTTTATACTCGGCTATTTCTGGAACGAGAGATAGCTTTGTCATCCCAGGTTGGGTATTTATTTCTAGCAAAAAAAATGTTCCTTGATAATATTTAAAATCAGATCTTGTAACCCCTTTACAACCAATTACTTTATGTGCTTTTAGGGCCATATTCATTATTTGACTTAATTTTTTTTTCGATAAATTGACAGGAATAATATGTTCGGTTTTTGCATTAGAATTATATTTAGCTTTATAGTCGTAAAATTTTCTTTTTGGTTTAAGCTCAATTGCTCCTAGCTTGGTGTTCCCCATTATTGCGACTTGTATTTCCCTACCACCAATAAACTCTTCAATCATTATTTTTTTATAATTTCTAAGTCCATTTAAAATCTTATTTATATTTTTCTTGTTACAAATATAAACATTTACACTTGAACCTTCATTTAGGGGTTTTACTACTACTGGAAAACCAAGTTTTTTTTCTATTTTCTTAATTAAATTAAGAACTTTAATATCATAAGAAAAAGTGAAAAATTTAGGAGTTTTTATTTTATTTTTAATAAATATTTTTTTTGAAATTTCTTTATCCATAGCTATAGAAGATGGAATTACACCTGAATGAGTATAAGGAATATTAAATTGTTCTAAAATAGTTTGAATATATCCGTCTTCACCAAATTGACCATGCAGAGCATTAAAAATTACATTAGGTTTAAAATTTTTTATATTTTTTTCTAAATTATTATCTGGTTCAGATATTTTAACTTTATAACCATTTTTTTTTAATTCTTTAGCAACCTGCAAACCTGTATCAAGACTAATTAACCTTTCTTTAGAGATTCCACCAGATAATATAAGTACTTTTTTTTTCAATTTATTCTAATATTTTTATTTCTGTTTCTATTTTAATTCCTGTTTTTTTAAAAACACTATCTGAAACAAATTCTATTAAGTTTTTCATATCTTCAAACTTAGCATTACCCTTGTTTACAAAAAAATTACAGTGTTTTTCGGAAATACATGCATCTCCAAAAGATTTTTTAAGCGAAACAGACTCTTTAATTAATTGCCAAACTTTTTTATCAGATTGACCCACAGGATTTTTAAAAGTGCTTCCACTAGTCTTAATTTTGGTTGGTTGAGCTTTTTCTTTTTTCTCCTTAAGTAACTGTATTTCATGTTTGATAATATCTTTATCTTTTTTAAATCCTTTAAATGATGCGCTTAAGAAAATAAGATCATCTGATAATCCACTATCTCTATATTTAAAATTTATATCTTTAATGGGTATCGTAATTACTTGCCCTGATTTATTCAGTGCCTGGATAGAAATTAAAATATCTTTGAACTCTCTTTTAAAGCAACCAGCATTCATTTTAATTCCACCACCTATTGTACCAGGAATGCATGAAAGAAATTCAAAGCCACCTAAATTATTTTCCATTGCAAATTCTGATAATGATTTATCCGTAACTGCGCTACCTGCTATAATTATATCTTCATTTAATAATGAAATATTATTAAAATTATTGGTGAGTTTGATGACAACCCCGTTAAATTGTTTGTCGGTAATTAATGTATTTGAGCCAGCTCCTAATACAAATATCTTTTCTTTATTTTGAATTTTTTTGAGGAATTTAATTAATTCTTTTAAACTATCTGCTTTGTAAAAAGCTTTTGTTTTTCCACCTATATTAAACCAATTTTTTTTTTTTAAATCATAATCTAGTTTTAAATTATTACTAAATTCTGGAATTAAGTCTTTTAGATTAGTTTTCATGACAATAATTTAGGTAATTCTCGCATCCAACTTGAGATAGTGCCTGCACCCATTCCTATAACAATTTTTTTTCCATATATATTTGCTTTAATAAATTTTGCTAATTGAAATTTGTCATCTACCAAAAATAGCTGGACTTTTGAATTTTTAATTATTTCTTTCGCAAAATTTGTATAACTAAATCCAAGCTTTAATTTTTCTCCTGCAGTATAAATTGGAAACAAAATTACTTTGTTTGCATTTTTAAAAGCAAAACTAAATTCTTTTTTTAAATCTTTTAATCTTGATATTCTGTGTGGTTGAAAAACACATATTTTTTCATAGTCTTTATAAACTTTTTTTACACCATCCAGAACTTCTTTTATTTCTGTAGGATGGTGGGCATAATCATCATAAAAATCTACATTATTAAAATTGAAAATTTTATTAAATCTTCTTTGAACTCCTTTAAAATTTTTAAGTCCTTTTTTAATATTTTTAATTGGAAGACCTACTGTTAATGCTAGTGCTGCTGCAGCTACAGAATTCTTAATATTATGTGTTCCTAATAAAGGAATTTTAAATTTTTTAATTACTTGATTTTTTTTATTAGGTAATTTTATGTTCAAGTCAAACTCGGAATACTCTTTAAATTGTTTTATATTTTTAATACAAAAATTTGATTTTGTATCTAGGCCATATGTATAGAAGTTTTTGTTTTTGATATTTTTAATTAAATTTTTGTTATTTTTATCATCTAAACAAATAAATGATTTTCCAAATGAAGGAACCTTATTTACAAAATTTTCAAAATACTTATTTAATTTTTCCATAGTGCCATAATAATCCATATGCTCTCGATCTATATTAGTGATGATTGAATATGTTGGAGGTATGAAAACAAAACTTCCATCTGACTCATCTGCCTCTAATATAGACCAATCGCTTTTGCCTAGCTTTGCAGAGTTATTAATTGAATTTATTACTCCACCATTGATTATTGTTGGATCAATCTTTGTTTCTTGAAATATTGATGCTATCAAAGATGTTGTAGTGGTTTTACCGTGTGATCCAACCACCACAATATTTTTTGTTAAAGAAACAATATTAGCGAGCATCTCTCCTCTTTTATAAATGGGCAATTGTTTTTTTTTAGCCGCAGCGAGTTCGGGATTATTTTTTTTAATAGCTGAAGATATGACCAGGATAGTTCCCTTTTCTATGTTTTGTTTCTTATGTCCAATAAAAACTTTTATTTTTTCTTTTCTTAATCTTTCAATATTTTTATTATTTGAAATATCGCTTCCTTGAACTTTAAAACCTTTACCCTTCATTATTAATGCTAGACCGCTCATACCTATTCCACCTATTCCAACGAAATGTATCAGTTCTGATTTTGCTAATTTAATTTTCATTAATAATTTTTATTATTTTTTGATTAACATTATTCCAAGTATTTTGATAATTTAATTTCAGTAAATTATTTTTTTTTGTCATGTAATCCTGACTTTTATTTGTCAATTTTAGCAAAAATTTCTCAAATTTTTGATCATCAAAATTTTTTTGATCAATTATCCAGCAACAATCCTGTTCCTCATAATATTTTGCATTTTCATATTGATGATTATCTTTTGATGATGGTAGTGGTATTGCTATAAATGGAATATTTAAAAACGATAGTTCGGCTAAACTAGATGCTCCCGCTCTTGTTATACATAAGTCTCCTTGTTTTAAAACTTCATTAAGATTATGATCAAAACTAAAAACTCTACTTTCAATATTATTTTTAAAATAAAAATCTTTTAAAAAATTTACATTTTTCTCGCTTGTTTGATGAATAATTTTTATAGATACTTGTTTTGCTACACTCAAAAAAACTTTATTTAAAAGCTTATCAAAGATTTTTGCACCCTGGCTACCTCCTATGATTAAAATTGTGAATAAATTATCCTGTTTTTGATGCGCACTCGTTTCATAATATTCTTTTCGTATCAAAGGTTTAATACTAGTTAATTTGTGATTTATTCCTGGCGGTAGATTAATTAAATTCTTTGAATAACATAGTAATTTTCTTGAAAAATTTAAAAAAAATTTATTTGCTCTTCCAAGAACCATATTTGGTTCAATTAAAAAAATTTTAATGCCTAATATTTTTGCTGCTAAACATAATGGTAAAGACATATAACCACCCGTAGAAATTAAAATTGAAATACTTTTTTCTTTTAAAATAAAAAAAGATTTAATAGTTAAAAATAAAATTTTTATAAATGAAAAAGGAAATAAAAATAAATTATTTAATTTTGGTGTATTGATAACCACTGTGTTATATTTCTTATCTAAATAAGCAAGGCCCCTTACATCAGTAGAAATCAAAATTTCATGAGTATTTTTTAAATGATTATAAATTGTAATTGCTGGTATCACATGACCTCCTGAACCACCAGTGGATATTAAAACTTTTTTTGTCATACTTAGCTTATTTTTCTTTTTGTTAAATTTAAAATTATCCCGGCTAATATTGATGTGCTTATTATTGATGAGCCTCCATAACTTAAAAAAGGTAAAGTCATTCCAGTGGTTGGAAATAATCTTATATTCACTCCAATATGAATAGTAGCCTGCATTAAAATCAAACTAACAGATCCAATTAAAATAAGTTTGGCTTTATCATTTGTTTCAAAACTTATTTTTTTAAAAACCATATAAATTAAGACCAAAAACAATAATAATATTAACATTATGGCAACAACACCAAACTCTTCTGAAATCACTGAAATAATATAGTCAGTATGGGCTTCAGGAACTCTATTTTTAAGAACTCCTTCACCTATGCCCTTTCCAAAAAAACCTCCACTTGTGATTGACTCTATTGCTTTATCAGATTGGAAGTTATGAGTACCTATTTCTCTATTAAAAAATGAAAAAATACGTCCTTGGATATAATCAAACTTTGGAACATAAATAATAAGATAAGCAAGCAAAGACGCACCAGCAATAAATATTGCTAAAAGAATATATATATTAATTCCTGATGTGAAAATTAGAACTGCCCAACAAAATACCACTAATAAAGTTTGGCCGATATCTGGTTGAGCGATTAACAGTAAAGAAATGACAGATATCACAAAAATAGATATCAAATACTTAAATAAAATATTTGATTTAATATCACATAGAATAGTTGCTAAAATTATTATCAAAAATGGTTTTAGGACTTCTATGGGCTGAAATCTTGGTAAGAAAAATAAGTCTATCCATCTTTTAGAACCTTTAACTTCAACACCAATGAATGGAACTAAAAATAAAGCAATAAGTGAAATAAAAAAAAGAATAATAGAGTATTTATATAATTGATCTGAATTTAATAAGGAAAATATATAAATAAGAAATATTCCAATCAACA
Organism: uncultured Pelagibacteraceae bacterium; assembly: GCA_902559935.1. GTDB lineage: Bacteria > Pseudomonadota > Alphaproteobacteria > Pelagibacterales > Pelagibacteraceae > Pelagibacter. The sequence goes on from CACEJN010000031.1 coordinate 5,277, forward strand.
CATAAATCAAATGTTTAAAAAAGAAGAAATAACTGTTGGTATCTAACTTATCAGAAGCTATTAGAGAAGTTGAAACTAAAGAAAAAAATAATCCAATAATAAATAATAAACTTATTAGTAAAAAAATAGATTTATCTATGTTTTTCCACCACAGATAATAAAATTTGTAAACAATACTATCGCTTTGCATTTATATACTTTTTAATTATCTGATTAAAATAATGCCCTCTATCTTCAAAATTTTTGAAACTATCAAATGAAGCTCCAGCTGGACTGAAAAAAATAATATTTTTTTTAGATTGTTGAATATTAATTTCTGAAAAAATAACTTTAAGAGTTTCTTGTAAATTTTTAAAATTTTTAATTTTTAATCTATTCTTTAAAATTCTTATAAATTTTCTATGATGTGATCCAAAAATATAAGCTTTGATATTTTTATTCTTTATTTTTGATAGTTTAAATTTATCTCCTTTTTTTGGAATTCCTCCTAAGATCCAATATGTATCATTTAAATTTTTTAATATATTTTCCGAGGAAGCAAAGCTTGTAGATTTAGAATCGTTAATTATTGTGAGATTTTTTTTATCAAATATAATTTGTTGTCTGAAATCTAGACCTTTAAATTTATTAATGGTTTGAATTAATTTTTTGTAATTAAGTTTTAATTTTGGAGCAATTTTAAATATAAATGATAAATTTTCTTTATTTCCATCAGATAAAAAATATTTATTGGTAATTTTATTAAACTTTTTATCTATACTTGAAGTCTGTACTCTGTAGATTTTTGAACTATATTTATTTTTAGTTAATTTTTTAGTTATTAGTTCATCCTCTTTT
>CACEJN010000032.1 GCA_902559935.1 uncultured Pelagibacteraceae bacterium
AAAAACTTTATCTATTTTAAATTTTCCAGAACCTGAAAAAGTTAGATTATTATTTTTAAAATTAATTTTTAATTTTTGATTATTAAAATTTATATTTTCATTAGTTTGAGGGAAGAAAATTTTTAAAAAATCTTGCTGCTCTAAAACTATGTTTTTTAAAATTAATTCTGAATCTATACTTAAATCCTTATCTTTTTTATTTATAAAATATTTAATTTCATCTACTTTTCCAGTATCTAACTGAATTTGTCCCTTACCGTTAATTAATAAATTTTTGTCCTTATAATTTAAATTTAATTTATGATTATCTAGTAAAATAAAATCATCAACTTCTGGAAAATATTTATTAATTATTTTTAAATTTTTATATTTTAATTGAGTAATATTTATATCAGTATCTAAAATAATATTTTTAACTTTGAATTTTTCATTTATTTCAAAAGAAAATTCATTATTTGTTTTAAATTTAGCATCATCAACTATTATATTTTCAAAACTTAAATTTAATAATTTTAATATATTTGAATTTAAACTTGATTGATCGTTTTCAACAATACCATCAATTAAAAAGCTATTTTTTTTCTTTTTAACGTTAAGTTTTTTTGAAATAAAATTTACTTCTTCTGCTTTAAAATTTATTTCATCAAACTGATAATTATCTTTTTGAAAATTGAAATTAAAATTTATATTTTTAAAATTACCCCTGTTTAAAAAATTAATACTTGCATCTTTTATCAAGCCTTTAATGATATAATCATTTTTAAGTTTACCATTTTCATCAATGTTCAAACTCAGATCTATAATTACATGACCTTTTTTTATAATTTTTTCTAATATAAATAATTCTGGTTTATTATTTGTGGTCCTAACAAATTTAATCAAATCATTTAATAATATAGACTTTGTTGTTACCTCTATATTTGAAGATGAAATCTCATTTTTAATCAAAGAACTGAGCGAAACTTGAGTTTTAATGCTTTCTAATGCTAAGGGCCTTTTTGAAAAATATACTGTGGTACCAACTGTTTTTGCATAAATTTTTAGTTTAAAAGGATCTAGAGTTAATTTAATTTTTTTTAAATCTATATCTATCTTTTTATTTATTAGTAAAATTCTTTTTTTAATTTGAGCATTAAATTTATCTGTCTCTATACCTACAGTGCTAAGGTAAACTATCAAAAAAGCTAACACTGAAAGAAGCAGGATAAAATATTTTAAAATATTATTTTTCATTTAATTTATAAAGTGATTGTTCCAAAAATTCATCAATATCACCATCTAATACTTTATCAGGACTTGTACTTTCAAAATTAGTTCTATTATCTTTTACAAGTCTGTAAGGTTGAAGAACATAAGATCTAATTTGATGCCCCCACCCTATTTCAGATTTAGAACTTTCAACATTTTGATTTTCTTCTTCTCTTTTTTTAATTTCATAATCATATAATCTTGCTCTCAACATATTCATGCATGTTTCTTTGTTTTTATGTTGAGATCTTTCATTTTGACATTGAACAACAATTTTTGATGGAATGTGTGTTATTCTAACTGCACTATCAGTAGTATTAACGTGCTGACCACCTGCTCCACTTGAACGATAGGTATCTATTCTTAAATCTTTTTCTAAAATTTCTATATTTATATTTTCATCTACAACTGGATAAATCCATACACTTGCAAAACTTGTGTGCCTTCTTGCTCCGGAGTCAAATGGAGATATTCTAACTAATCTATGTATTCCAGACTCTTTTTTTAACCAACCAAAAACATAGTCACCATCTATTTTAATAGTTGTAGACTTTATCCCGGCCTCGTCACCTCTATGTTCGCTAATCAAACTTGTTTTAAAATTTTTTTTATCAGACCATTTTAAATACATCCTTCTTAGCATATCAGCCCAATCTTGACTTTCTGTGCCTCCAGCACCAGCATGTATTTCTATATAACAATTTAAAGGGTCTGCTTCATTAGATAAGAAACATTTAATTTCATTTTTTTTAACTTCACTTCTTAAATCTTTTATATTTTGTAAAACTTCATTTTGAACTTGTAAATTCTCTTCTTCATGCGCCAGTTGACTCAAATCATCTAAATCTTTTAGTTTTTCAACATTATTATTTAAAGAATTAGTTAAATCTTCATAAAATTTCTTTTCTTTGATTACTCTTTGAGAATTATTTTTATCTTGCCAAAAATCGGCACTCAGCATTTGTGAATTTAATGATTGCAGTTTTGTATGGATATTGTTTTTTTCAAAGATACTCCTGTATTTTTTGATTTATCTTTTCAATCTCTTCTTTTAAATTTTGGTAATTATTATCCATTAGTAAAACTTTAGTATATTATTTGAATCTAATCTATCTGAATTTGTATAAAGTACTTTTCCATCAACCACATTTTCTTTTTTAAAAACCTCAATAATCGTATTCTTTGAGTTAAATTTTGCTTTTTGACCTGTTAAAGGGTCTACAACCATCATCACTGTACCTTTAGCAGCCTTAAATGGTCTTGCATCATTTTTGTTAATAGAATCACTTATAAAACTTTTGAATATTGGCAAAGCCGTTTTAGATCCTGTTTCATATTTTCCTAATGGAGTTGGATTATCTGAACCAACATAAACACCAACTAGTACATTTGAGGTAAAACCTATAAACCATGTGTCGGTGTTTTTGTTTGTTGTGCCTGTTTTGCCTGCTATGTTTAAATTTAAATCATTTAATTTTTTAGCTGTGCCTCTTTTAACAACTCCTTCTAAAATTGATGTCATTTGAAAAGCAGTTTCTGGAGAAAAAATTTGTTTATAGCTGTTTTTTATTTGTGGGTAATCATCGCTTAAATAAGATATTTTATCACAATTATAACATTGTCTTTTATCATTATTAAAAATTGTATTTCCTTCACTATCTTGAATTCTGTCTATCAATATTGGATTAACTAATTTTCCTCCATTTACAAATACAGAATATGCAGAAGTAAGTTTTAATAATGTTGTTTCGGCAGATCCTAAAGATATAGACAAAAGTTCTTCGGGGTTTTCGTAAATTTTTAACTCCTTTGAAAAATTTATAATTTTTTCTAAGCCCAAACTTTGGGCAATTCTCACTGTCATTAAATTCCTTGATTTTTCTAAACCCACCCTCAAAGTTGATAATCCATAAAATTTTTTTCCATAATTTTCAGGTTTCCACATTTTTAAATCATCTCCTTGGTCTAAAACCAGTGGTGCGTCTAGAACTAATGATGTTGGTGTAAAATTGTTCTCTAAAGCTAATGCATAAACAAATGGTTTAAAAGCTGATCCAGGCTGTCTTTTAGCTTGAGTTGCTCTGTTAAATTCACTTTGTTTAAAACTAAAACCACCACTTAGTGCTAAAACTCTTCCAGTAAATGGATCCATCACAACAATTCCACCATTTACCTTTGGTAATTGTTGTAAGTTAAAAATATTTTCTTTAAGATTTTTAACATAAATAATATCACCAGGTTTTAATAATTTATTAAATTCTTTTTTTGTCCAAGAAATACTCTGATATTCAATAACACCTTCAATATTATCTTCTGTTTCTATTTCTGCTGAAAATTTATTTATCTTTTTGACTATTGCTAATTTCCAATTAATTGAATTTTCTAATTTATACTTTTCTAAATCTTTTTTCCATTCTGAATTATAAATCTTGTTAGAAAGTGGTCCTCTCCATCCCTTTCTTTTATCATATGCTATTAATCCATCTCTAAGTGATTTTGTTGCAATTGTTTGTAAACTTAGATCTATTGGAGTGTTGATATTAAAACCTTGTTTGTAAACCTTATCATAGCTCAAAGTTTCAATTACGCTCTTTCTCACGTCTTCAATAAAATACTGAGCATCTTCTAAATAAATTTTTTTATTTTTTTTTAAAATTATTTCTTTTTTTGTAAGTTTCTCATACCATTCTGAAGTTAAATAATTATTATCTAACAAATTTTTTAAAACTAAATTTCTTCTAAATTTTGCTATATCTGGATCTCTATAAGGATTGTATCTACTGGGTGCTTTTGGCAAAGCTGCTAATAAGGCAGCTTCTGAGTAATTTAAATCTTTAATAGATTTATCAAAATATTCTAAACTTGCTGCAGCTACTCCATATGCTCCACTTCCAAGATAAATTTGGTTTAGATAAAGTTCTAGAATTCTTTCTTTAGATAAAGCTCTCTCTATTCTAAAAGCTAGAATTGCTTCCTTAATTTTTCTATTTAAACTTACTTCATTTGTTAATAAAAAGTTTTTTGCTACCTGTTGAGTAATTGTAGATGCTCCCTCTAACCTTTTAGATGATAAAATATTTGAAAAATTATTTATTACAGCTCTAATAACACCTTTAGCATCAACACCTGGATGTTTGAAAAAATTTTTATCTTCAGCAGATAAAAATGCGTTAATTACATTTTTTGGAATTGAATTAAATGGAACAAATACTCTTTTTTCCTGTGAAAAATCTGCCACCAAATCACCATTACCAGAGTAAACTTTACTTGAAACAGGGGGTTTGTAACTTTTAAGAAATTTATAATCTGGTAAATCATTAGAATATGTCCATAGAACACTTATTATCGAAATTGCTGATAATAGGATAAAAGAAGAAATTAAAATAAAGATATTTCTAAAAAATTTATTCATTTTAATTTCATTATATCTTGGAATTTGTTAAAGATATGGCAAGAAAATTAAACAAAATTTTAAAAATTAAATTACTAATGAAATTAACATTCACAAAATTATGGAAAAAAATTTATATATCGATGCTTCGCATCCTAACGAAACTAGAGTTGTTCTTAAATCAGGCGAAAATATTGAAGATTACGAGTACGAAGGTTTAAAAAATAACTTAATTAAAAATAATATTTATTTAGGCAAAGTAAGTAGAATTGAACCCTCTTTGCAAGCAGCCTTTGTTGATTTTGGAAGAGAGAGGCATGGGTTTTTGTCTTTTAATGACATTCAATCAGATTATTATCAGATACCAAAAGCAGATTTAGAAAGAATTAAAGAGCAGGAAGAAAAAGCTAGAGAAGAACTTTCAAGAGAGGTTGAGGCTAAAGAAGAGGAAAATATTGCTAAAGGAAAACTAGAAATTGATGATCCTATAGAAAAGATATCTGAAGAACAAATAGAAGAAGATTCAAATAATAAAGAAAATATTATTGAAAAAGAAAATTTAGATGATGAAAAAGAAAAAAAGAAAGAGCATAAATTTAAATTTAAAAGATATAAAATTCAGGAAGTAATTAAACCTAACCAGGTAATTCTTGTACAAGTAATTAAAGACGAGAGAGGTCAAAAAGGTGCAGCTTTAAGCACTTTCATTTCTATTGCTGGTAAATATATAGTATTAATGCCAAACACTCCTAAAGGAGGAGGTATATCAAGAAAAATATTTAATCCTGCTGATAGAAAAAAAATAAGAACAATTTTAAATGAAATTGAAATACCTAAGGAGATGGGATTAATTGTAAGAACTGCTGGAAGCAATAAAACAAAAAATGAAATAAATAGTGATTTAATAACTTTGATCAAATCTTGGAGTCAAATAAAGGAAAATGCGATAAACTCTATTGCTCCCTCTTTAATTCATCAAGAAAGTGAAATAATTAAAAGAACTTTAAGAGATATGTTTGACGAAAATACCCAAAATATAATTGTAGAAGGTAACGAGGGTTATAAAAAAGCTCAATCGTTCATGAAAACTATGATGCCATCAAATGTGAAAAAAGTTAAAAAATATAGAGGAAAAATTCCTCTATTTATTCAAGAAAAAATTGAACAAAAATTAAATCAAATATTTGACTCGGAAATTAAACTTAAATCAGGAGGATATTTGGTTATCAACCCAACAGAGGCTTTGGTTTCTATTGATATAAATTCTGGAAGTTCAATAAAAGGAAAAAATGTTGAAAGCACTGCTTTAGATACGAATATTGAAGCTGCAGAGGAAATTGCAAGACAAATAAAGATAAGAGATTTGTCTGGATTAATCATTATAGATTTTATTGATATGATAAGTTATGGAAATAGGA
>CACEJN010000033.1 GCA_902559935.1 uncultured Pelagibacteraceae bacterium
TGTAACTAAAGCTATAATATTAAAAACAAATCCCGAAGGAGCTAAACTTTTAGAAATTAAAAAAAAGTTTTTGTTTCTAAATACAAAACCACAAATAGATAACAAAGTTATAGAAGAAAATATTCCAAGTGAAATCCAAGCGGCAGGTACGTGAACATACATAATCCTAACTGCATCACTTTGTTTGTAATCTTCGGGAGATATGACTAATGCTTCAACTAAACCAACACTTAATACAACAATAAACAAAAATAAAACGTACTTAGGTGCTTTTGACGTAATTTTGAAAATCTTGTTAGGTTCAAAAAGTTTAAACATATTTTAATTTAGAATTTTTTTTGGTGATTTCTATTATGAAATAGTTTTCTGATCAAGAATGCAGAGGGGGAGATAATAAGATTGAAATTAACGTTTAACACTCTTGACCAGAAGATACTAAATATATAGCTAATTTGTATGGCCTAGATTTGAGCTAAATGTGGTTGAATGATGGTTGCCTTAATTAGAAAGCTTGAAATAACTAGAACCTTTTTTTCCTGAAAAAATCTCTTCAATTAAAGGGTGTTTTATTGGTTCATCAGAGTCATCCATCAGCAAGTTTTGTTCAGAAACATAGGCTTCATAAGTTATCTCATCATTTTCTGCTAATAGGTGATAAAACGGTTGATCTTTTCTTGGTCTCACATTTTTTGGAATAGATTGATACCATTCCTCAGAATTATTAAATTCAAAATCAACATCATAAATCACACCTCTAAATTCAAAGTGTTTATGCTTTACGATGTCTCCAATTGAAAATTTTGCTTTTTGGACTGGCATTAATGTTAGTATGGGTATTTAAAAATAAAAATCAATGCTAAAATATAAATGTTTTGTGATGTGGCAAATATGTTAATATCTTTTTAGTGAATAAATCTTTTTTAAAATTTGTTACTGATTTCGGTCCTTTAGCAATATTTTTTTTCTATTATTACAATAGTGATAAAAATTTATCAGTAGCAATACCTCCACTGATAGTTGCAACTTTAGTTGCATTAGCAGTGGTTTGGTTTTTTGAAAAAAAAATTCCTCCAATGCCTTTGGTGAGTGGAATTTTAATTACTTTTTTTGGTGGATTAACTATCTACTTTAATGATCCTATATTTATTTATGTAAAACCAACAATCATCAATATCATGTTTGCTCTTGCATTATTTTTTGGGAAATATTTTACCAATGAACCTATTCTTAAAAAAATTATGGGTAAATCTATCCCTCTAACCGATATTGGATGGGAAATTCTTAATAAACGATGGATGTATTTTTTCTTTGGCCTTGCTTTATTAAATGAATTTATTTGGAGAACTCAAACAGAAGAATTCTGGGTTAATTTTAAGGTGTGGGGAATGCTTCCAATCACAATAATATTCACAGGGTTCCAAGTACCATTAATTAATAAACATAAGATTGATGCGTAGTAATTTAAAATTAGTAGTAAATAATCCTCATAATAAAATTGAAGAAAAACACTTTTTTGAAAAAGATGAGCTAAAAATTATATTAGATTTATATGCTAAGATGGTTTCTGAAGGATCTTGGAAAGATTATGGTTTAAGTATATCGAGTAAACAAGTGGGTTTTAGTGTTTTTAGAAATGCTACTGAAAATGCCCTATATAAAATTTGTAAAAATTTTAAGCCTAAAAATAAAAATCTTAAATATTTGATTACTGATACGAGTGGAAAAATACTAAAAAATTCTTACGATCTTAGAATTTTATTAAAAAATACCAACTGGAAGAAACTTCAGAAATAAATTTATCTTCTTTGACCAAATAATCTTAACAACATTATAAATAGATTGATAAAATCTAGATATAAAGTTAAAGCGCCCATAACAGCTTTCTTGCCCATTAACTCACCTGAGTCTGACGCAACATACATATTTTTGATTTTCTGAGTGTCATAAGCTGTTAAACCAACGAATATTAAAACACCTAAAATTGAAATCACAAAATACATCATAGAAGATTTCATAAAGATATTTACAATTGAAGCTATAATTATTCCAATTAGACCCATCATTAAAAAAGATCCTAACTTTGTAAGATCTCTTTTAGTTGTATATCCGTAGATACTCATCGCTCCAAATGTTGCAGATGTAATAAAGAAAACTCTTGTTACGCTCATTCCAGTATAAACCAATAATATTGAAGATAATGATAGACCCATCAAAGCTGCAAAAACCCAAAACGTAGTTTGTGCCTTTGATGCACTCATCTTATTAATTCCAAAACTCATGTAAAAAACGATACCTAGAGGTGCTAACATTACAAGCCATTTAAGACCTGATAAATAAATTGCATTTCCCATCTGCGTTAGACCAACGATTGAACCTGCATCATTAGTAACAACAGACATTTTAAATGTTAATAGTGCTACTATTCCAGTTAGCAATATACCTGTTGCCATGTAGTTATAAACTTTTAGCATGTAGGCTCTTAAGCCTTCATCCATTACAGCAGCTGTTTGTTGTGCTGCTTTTGCTCTATTTAGTATTCCGTTTTTGTCAAATTTCATAATAAGTAATATATATATATTCTTTTACTAATTATTCAAGATACCTTAAAAGATTAAAAAAATTTTAACTTAATATTTCTAATGAATTACAAAAGTTTAGGTAATACCGATATTAAAGTGAGTACAATTTGTCTCGGTACTATGACGTGGGGAGAACAAAATACTGAGCTTGAAGCATTTGAACAAATGGATTTTGCTTTAGATCAAGGAGTAAACTTTTGGGACACTGCTGAATTATATGCAGTACCACCAAGAAAAGAAACCTATGGTGATACAGAGGAAATTATTGGAAACTGGTTTGAAAAAACTAAAAAAAGAGACAAAGTCGTTCTTGCAACAAAAGTTGCTGGTCCAGCAAGAGATTATTTAAGAAGTGGAGAAAATAGTTTTACAGGTCCAAACTTAGAATCTGCTTTAAATGACAGCCTTAAAAGACTTAAAACTGATTATATAGATTTATATCAACTTCATTGGCCAGAAAGAAATGTAAATAATTTTGGAAGACTTGGTTATGTTCATAAAGAAAATGAATGGAATAAATTTGAAGATGTTCTTGCAGAGTTAAATAAATATATTGATCAGGGAAAAATAAGATACGTTGGTTTATCAAATGAGACCCCTTGGGGAGTTTTAAATTATCTTCAGTTATCCAAAAATAAAAAGTTGCCAAGAATGATGTCAATCCAAAATCCTTATAGTTTATTAAATAGATCTTACGAAGTTGGACTAGCTGAGGTTTCTATAAGAGAAAATATTGGCTGCTTAGCTTACTCACCATTAGCAAGTGGATATTTAAGTGGAAAGTATAGAAACAAGAATTTCCCCAAAGGATCAAGAATGGAGAGAGATTTCGATTTCTGGACAAGGTATAGAAAGCCAAATACTGAAGATGCCGTTGAACATTATTATAAAATTAGTGAAAAATTTGATCTAGATATGAGTCAGATGGCGATAAAATTTTGTGAAATCCAAGACTTTATGACTAGTGTAATAATTGGAGCAACTACAATGGAGCAGTTGAAAACAAATATAGAAAGTGTAAATGTAAACTTATCTGATGATGTCATTAAAGAAATTAACCACGTACAAACAATTTATCCAAATCCATGTCCATAATTAAAAAAATTACAATATTGTTAGGAATATTTTTTATAAGTGGTGTTGCTCAAGTTTCAGCTCAAGATATTAAAAAAATTGGTAAATATAAAGATTGGGAGGCAATGGTCGTTATGGATGCTGGCGGTAAAGTATGCTTTGCGCAATCTTTACCTATTTTGCAAGCACCCAAAACTAATAAAAGAGATGCAAAATTATTTGTAGCATTTAGACCAAACGAAAATATAAAAAATGAGGTAAGTGTTACCCCAGGTTATGAATTTAACAAAAATAATTCAGTAACTGCTGCTTCAGGAAAAAACAAATTTAAATTTGATATTAAAGAACAAGGTTTTGCATGGATTGCTGACAATAAAATTGAACTAAAAATGATCAAACAAATGAGAAAAGGATCTAGAATTATGATTACTGGATACAATCAACAAGGTTCTCAAACAATTGATCATTACTCATTACTAGGATTTACTAAAGCTTATAACGCTTCAAGAAAAGCTTGTAGTTAATTCGATGAAATCAAAAAAGAAAATTGTTCTAGCTTATTCTGGAGGGCTCGATACCTCTATAATTTTAAAATGGCTTCAAGAAAATTATGATGCAGATGTGATTTGTTATACAGCAGATGTAGGACAAGAAATTGATAAAAAAAAAATTATAACTAATGCAAAAAAATTTGGTGTTAAAAATATAATTATTAAAGATTTAAAAGATATTTTTGTTAAGAATTATGTTTATCCAATGATCAGAGGACATGCGATCTATGAGGGTGTTTATTTATTAGGGACATCGATAGCAAGACCTCTTATTGCAAAAGATCAAATAAGAGTAGCTAAAAAATTTAAGGCCTATGCAGTTTCGCATGGAGCAACTGGTAAAGGCAATGACCAAGTTAGATTTGAATTAGGCTATCATTATTTTGGACCTAAAATTAAAATCATAGCTCCGTGGAGAATTTGGAAACTAAAATCTAGAACAGACTTAATCAATTATGCAAAAAAACACGGCATATCTATACCTAAAGATAAAAAAGGTGCACCTCCTTTTTCAGTAGATGACAATTTATTTCATACATCAACTGAAGGTAAGGCTTTAGAAAATCCAAAAAATTCTGCACCAGAATTTATTTTTCAACGAACAGTTTCTCCAGAAAAAGCACCTAACAAACCTTCGTTTGTTACTATCAATTTTAAAAATGGTAATCCTTTTGGAATTAACGGAAAAAAAATGTCTCCAGCTAAATTATTAACAAAATTAAATGACCTAGCAGGCAAAAACGGAATTGGAAGAGTTGACTTAGTAGAGAATAGATTTTTAGGAATAAAATCTAGAGGAGTATATGAAACACCCGGTGGAACTCTTTTAATCAATGCTCATAGAGCAATCGAGTCTGTTACTTTAGATAAAGATACTATGCATAAAAAAGATCAGATAATGTCTAGATATGCTGAATTAATTTACAATGGTTATTGGTATTCAAAAGAAAGATATAAACTTCAAAAAATTGTAGATTTAAAAAGAAGTAAAGTTAATGGTTCAGTTAAACTTAAATTGTACAAAGGAAATATTACAATTCAATCAAGAGTTACTAATAGTAGTGCTTATTCAATGAAGAAGGTTTCATTTGAAGAAAATAAGTCATTTAATAAATCTAACGTTGAAAGATTTATCAATTTTCACAAAAAAAAGCTTCGTTCATAGATAGGTTTAGGACAAATTGACATTTGTTTAAATCACCAAAAATTATATCCTCATTATATGGAATCAATAAAGAACTGGATGAAAGATGCTGCAAATATTTTATTTGATGATAGTAAAAATGATCTGCGTGCACTTCCGAAAACAGTTAGACTACAAATTTTATTAGTTTTAAGTTTTATTTGGACTACAGTTTTTAGTTTATATATTTTTTCATACACAACTTTTGCATTTGGATGGGCTGGACTTTTTTTAGCTCATATTGGTTTAATATTTGCTGTCTACATGACTTTTAAA
>CACEJN010000034.1 GCA_902559935.1 uncultured Pelagibacteraceae bacterium
TATTATCACTTAAACTTGTTGTAATAAAAATATGTGGATAATCCATTTTTTTAATATTGTTGTAGGGTGCATATGAAAAAATATAATCAAAGTGTTCTTTATTCTCTTTTGCATTTCCAAATTCGTCAAATTCTCCCACAGTTAAAGGTAAAGAATGATCAAGATTTGTTGTTAAAGAATCCACAAAAGGAACAGCCATTATAATTCCTAAAAATAATTCAGGAGATTGATTGACTACAGCTCCCATTAATAATCCTCCAGCTGATCCACCCATTCCAATAATATTTCCTTTTGACGTATAATTCTTTTCGATCAAATATTTTGCTGCGTAGATATAATCTTCAAAAGTATTTTTTTTGTTTGTTAATTTTCCCTCTTTCCACCACTTCATACCTTTTTCCATACCACCTCTAATGTGAGCTGTAGCCCAAATTATATCTCTATTGATAAGACTTAGTCTTGTAGAAGAAAAACTTGGGGACATAGAATTTCCATAAGACCCATATCCATACAATAAAACATTTGCAGACCCATCAATTTTTGTTTTTTTGTGTCTAGTAATTGTTAATGGAACCATTCTTCCGTCATGAGATTTAAACTCAACTCTCTCAACAATATAGTCATCTTTATTATGACCAGAAGGAATTTCTTGCTCTTTCACAAGTTCTTTAGATTTTGTTGCTAAATTATATTTAAACACTCTAGAAGGAGTTTTGGGTGATGAGTATCCTAAATAAACTTCATCAGTATTTCTATCTTTTTGAGTTAAGCTTACTCCTGGGACATAAACAGATTCATCAGAAAAAATTAATTCTTCTTCTATATTTGTAGAAATATTTTTGACAAATAATTTATCTAGTGCATCTGATGTTTCACCACGAATAATCCAATTTTTAAGGAATGTTAATCCACCAATTAAAACTTCATCTTTTGCTGGAATATATGTTTGCCAATTTTGATTTTCTAAATTGTCACAAATATCAATTTTAAAGTCTTCAGCATTTTTATTTGTATGATTATAAAATTTACCATCCCATGAATTAACAGAATACAGAACACCTCTTTCTCTTTTAATAATAAGTTTTGGAGATGGATTTAATTCATCTGATTTAAAGTAATATTGCTCTGAAGTATTATGGTCAGAAGTATTTATAAAAAAATATTTTTCATCTGAGCTTTTTCCAATTCCTACTGTAAAAGCCTCACTTTTCTCCTCAAATATTAATTCATCTTTGCCCTCAAAATCACCTATTCTGTGCCTGTATATTGTTCTTGCTCTATGATTTTCATCAAGTTTAGAATAAAAAATATATTTATCATCCAAACTAAATGTTATTCCCCCTGATGTTTCTGAAATTTCTTTTGAAATAATTTTGTTTGTTTTTATATCTCTTAAATAAATTGTATAATATTCAGATCCTTTAAGATCCAAAGAGTATCCTAGATATTTATCGTTGTTACTTACTTCTAAATCTCCAACCCCAAAATATTCAGTTTTAAGTTTTTCTTTTTCTTTATCTCCATTCCATATTTCCTCAATATTTTCTGAACCAATTTTTTTTCTAAGTTTTATGGAATAATTTCCTTTTGTTGTAGTTTTTGTCCAATACTCAAAGGTGTGATCTTTATAATGCAAAGATTCATCATCTAATTTAATTCTTGCTTTAATCTCATCAAATAATTTTTTTTGGATATCTTTTGTATCTTTTAAATGATGCTCTGAGTAAGCATTTTCATCTTCTAAATATTTTTTCACTTCAGGATCTAACTTGCTTTTATCTCTGAGAACTTCCAAAATATTATCTTGATGAATCCAGCTGTAATTGTCTTCCCAATCAATATTGTGACAAGTTTTTATCTCTAGTTTTTTTTTAAGTTGTGGTACTTTCATCTAATAAGGAAATATATGAATATTATTATTTATCTACTTGTAATTTTAGTCATCTTATATTTTTTATTAAGATGGTGGTCAAATATTTCTCCAAAAAAAATGTCAAAAGGAGTGAGGCTGATAACAATTTTATTATTGGCTTTATTAGCAGTTTTATTTGCTATTGGTGGAAAATTTCTACTCACATTGCCATTAACTCTTGCAAGCCTTGCTTTAGTTAAACTTAAAGGTTTATCATTGATTCAATTGCTTTCTCTTTATAGGCTTATTCAAACTTTAAGAAATTCTGGAAGATTTTCTTTTAATCAATATCAAAATAATAACTCTTCATCATTATCAATATCTGAGGCATATAAGATTTTAAATTTAGATATTAATAAAAAACCGACCAAAGAAGCACTAAACAAGGCTTACCAAAAAATTCAAAAAAAAATTCACCCTGATATTTCTCCAGAAACTTCAAGATTATCAGCTATTGTTAATGAAGCTAAAGAGATAGTACTTAAAGATATTTCTTAATTAATTATTGATAATAGCTTTTCGTAGACCTTATCTGGATTAATTTTGTCTTTACCGCGCGTATTGTGAGAAACTGTTATTTCTCCATCAGGAATAATTGGATACATATTTGTGTTGTAAGAACCATAAATTAATGGAGTATCTGCCATTAGTGTAATTGTTTTAATTCCTAATGCTGATGATAAATGTGAGAAACTTGAATCATTGCATATTGCAACATTACAATTTTTAATAACAGGTAAAATTTCTCTTATATTAAGATTGTCTAGGGCAACACATTTTTCTTTAAATTTTGTATTATATAATTCACTTAAAATTTTTTGTTCATCTTCATTTTTACCTGTAGCTAAAAAAAATCTACATTTTTTAAAAGCTTCTAATTTTTCCATTAAGTCTAGAAAAGTTTTTGATGGTATTCTTTTTGTTGGACCTGAGCCACCAACACCCAATAAAACATTAAGTTCATCATTATTAATATTAAAATTTACTGCTGTTTTTTGAACTAAACTATTATCAATTTGAATTTCTGGATTATCAATAATTTCGATATCTAAATATTTTTTTATTATAGCTTTAGCCGGCTCAGTGATGTGTTGATTTTGTTTTTCAAATAATGGGTATTGAAATATTTCTTTAACTCCTGCTAATCTAGAAATTAAGTTATATCTCAAAGAAGAATTAAATATAAAGACTTTATCGAAATTATATTTTTTTATATCGCTTGCTAATTTGAAAAATCCTTTAAAACCATCATGTTTTTGATTTATTTTATTGTCTCTTTCTAAGTGGATTATTTCATCAATATAATTTGTTTGATTTAAAAACTCCTTAGCTTTTGAATTTTCTTTAACCAACAAACTAACAGGTGCTCCAAATTTTTTTGAAATGGCTTTAATAAAAGGTAGAAAAATTACCGTATCACCTATGCCCATCCTGTTTTGAATAGCTAATATTTTCATAGTTAATTTATAAACTTTACTAATTAATATTTTTATATAAATTTTTATTATGAGTAAAATTAAAGGCATTTATGCGGCCTCAATGTCGATTTTAAATGATGATTTGACGCTTGATATTAAAAAAACCATTCTGCACGCAGAAATGGTTATAGACAATGGTTGTCATGGAGCGGCTTTATTTGGAAGTACAGGGCAAGCTCAACTTATACCTGTCTCTGAAAAAATTAATTTGTTAAATCATCTGACTTCAAGCAAATACAAAGAAAAGTATATTATTGGCACTGGTTTAAATTCTTTAGGTGAAACAATTAATTTAATGAGAGTTTCTAAATCTTTGGGTTTTAATAAATTCTTAATTATGCCACCTGCTTACTATAAATATGGAGATAAAGAAGTAATAGAATTTTATAGCAAAATAGTAGAGATAATTTCTGATTGTGAAATAGTACTATATAATTTTGAAAAACTATGTGGTTATAAGTTTAGTATTGAATGTGTTGAAGAGTTAGTAAAAAAATATCCAAAAAATATTATTGGAGTAAAAGATAGTTCTTACAATCTTTATGAAAATTTAAAAATTGATAATTTTTCAGTTTTGCCTGGATCAGAATCTAAATTATTTAAAGGACTTCAATTAGGTTGTTCTGGAATTATCACAGCTACATGTAATGCTACTTCTACACTAGCAAGAAAAGTTTACGATGATTTTAATGATGGACGTGATCAGACAGTAAACCAAAATCTTTGCGATGTAAGAGCTGAATTTGAAAAATATAATTTGATTTCAGGTTTACATTCTTACTTTAGTAAAAAAGAAATATATTATAAAAATCTTTTACCACCACTTAGCATTTTAAACTCTAAAGATGAGTTAGATTTACTTAATAATTTAGAGAAATTAAATTTTTCATTAAAAAATACAGAGGCGGCTTAGATGCAACTAGCTAGATTTTTAAATAATGTTTTTAAAAAAGACGGATTTATATTAGTTGATGCAAATTCAAAAAGTTACATTATTGGAAACCCAAAAAGTGAAAATCCTATAAAATTAAAAATATTAAATAAAAATCTTCATTATAAGTTATTATTTCATCCAGACTTGTATTTTGGGGAGGCTTATACTGATGGGGAAATAATTATAGAAAATGGAACACTTACTGATTTCTTAGACCTTTCTTTAATGAATTTTGGTAGAGGAGATTTAAATTTTTTCAGTTATTTAATAAACAGATTAAGAGGCTCTTATAGATATTTAACTAATTTTAATTTTATAAAAAAATCTAAGATGAATGTTTCGCATCACTACGATATTTCGGATGATCTTTATGACTTATTTTTAGATCCTAAAAGACAATATTCATGTGCATATTTTAAAAATTCAACAGATACATTGGAAACTGCTCAAAATAATAAAATTCAACATATAATAAAAAAACTTAACATAAAGCCAAATCAAAAAGTTTTAGATATTGGATGTGGATGGGGTTCTCTAGCAATAGATATTGCAAAAAGTGCAAACTGTGAAGTAACAGGCATTACACTTTCAGAAAATCAATTTAATTACTGCAAGAAAAGAGCAAAAGAACTTAATTTGGAAAATCAATTAAACTTTAAGTTAATGGATTATAGAGAGCTCAATGAAAAATTTGATAGAATAGTCAGTGTTGGCATGTTTGAACATGTGGGAAGAAAATTTTATAGAAAGTTTTTTTCACAAGTTGAAAAACTTTTAAAAGATGATGGGGTATCATTAATTCATACTATAGGATCAGTAAACCCGCCAAGAGATCCACATCCATGGATTACTAAGTATATTTTTCCAGGAGGCTATAC
>CACEJN010000035.1 GCA_902559935.1 uncultured Pelagibacteraceae bacterium
TAAATTATGTAAATCTTGTAGAGTATCTAAGACTATATTTCCACTTTAACTGATTTGACTTACTGGAAGCATATTCATTCTACTCATCACAAATGAGATAGATAAAAATGCAATAATTAAAAAGGATAAAAGTACAATCCCAAAAGATTTAAAATTAGATTTTAAACTCAATATTTGTTTAGTTGAAATTATTAAACCTGCAAAAATCCAAAACTGTGTAAGAAAAATTATTGGTATCATTAAATCTGGTGTGACTGCAAAAAATCTTAATAAACCAGGGGCATGTGCAAATCCAACAGCTGTTAAAACTTTTTTGAACGATACTTTGGTTTGTTTATCAGGAAATAATTTAACTCCAATTACAAAAATAAAAATTGCCCAAATTAACCAAGTAACTATTGCAGTTAGACCAGACATTGCAATAGCTGTTTTAATAATCGTATTCGCAGCTACAGCCCCAGCGATACCATCTAGGATCATTATAATCCCAGCAAAGTATATTGACGCTTCTCCAAAATTTTTATTATCTGAATAAAGAGTTTTGTCTAATTTAATTGACTTAAAAATTATATTTAAAAATTCGGCAAACATTAATTTTTTTTGTTTTTACTTTTTTGAGCTTTATATGAAACTATTAATGGAAATATTATTAAAGCAATAGCAATGATAATGCAAACTGCTATTAGAAAACTTTTAGTCATTAGAATTGAAAAGGGGAGCTGAAATTAGCTCCCCCTTAGTAAATTTTAGCCTTTTACAACTTCTCTTGTATTTGCGTTGAAAGACTCTTTGAATGGAATATCCACCACAACAGCATCCACAGGTGTTCCTGGAGTTTCCGAATATTGTTCTGGTAAATGAACTTTATATTTAGTTCCCACTTTTCCTTTTGGAAAACCATTTGCATTTAACGTTCCATCGAAAGGAACATATCCCATTGCAATGTTTGTTTTCTTTTCAGGATGCCACCATGGTGATGTTAAAAATCCTACTGGATCACCACCACTTTCTGGAGAAACTAACCAAAAGTCAGGTGCATAATTATCAATAGGTTTACCGCCTAATTCCATACCAACTAATTGAAGTTTGTAAGGTTTTTTTCCTGCTTTTAATTCTTCTTTCATCTTTTCTAGTGCAGCCTTACCAACATAATCAGCAGTTTTGTTCCATTCTCCTTTTCCAGATAAAGAAACTTGATAACCTAAATTACATTGGAACGGATTGTGTTGCTGATCCATGTCTTGTCCCCATGAAAGAATACCCGCTTGAATTCTTCTATGGTGAGCAGGAGCAATAACCATTAAGCTGTGTTTTTTTCCAGCTGCAAGTACAGCATTCCACATATCCTCAGCGTATAAAGTTGAATTTCTCAAATAAATCTCATAACCAGCTTCTCCTGAGAAACCAGATTGTGAAATTACAACATCTCTTCCTCCGACCTTAGCTGCTGCTAAGCCGTAGAAAGGCATATTATCAAAATCAACTTGATCGCCACATAGATCTTTCATTAATGCTTTTGATTTGGGTCCTTGTATTTGAACTGGACTGACATCAATTTCCTCAATAGTACAATTGAATCTTCCGTCAGCATTAACACCTTGTAAATACATTCCAATATCAGAGTCTGATAATGAAAACCAAAACTCATCTTCTGAAATTCTTAAAAGAATTGGATCATTTAAAACTCCACCATAAGCGTTACACAAAATAACGTATCTTGCTCTCATCGGAGAAATTTTTGTTGCATCCCTAGTGATCACATAGTCTGTAAATTTTTCTGCATCAGGACCTTTTACTCTTATTTGTCTTTCAACAGCAACGTTCCACATAGTTACGTGGTTTACGATCGCATCGTATTCAACCATAGCTCCACCATCTTCAGGTTTTACATAACCTCTTGGGTGATAAATTCTGTTATATACAGTTGCTCTCCAACAACCTGCCTGCATTGATAAATGCCAATAAGGTGATTTTCTCACCCTTGTTGAAATTAACATTTCAACTTTTGTTGGCCCACTTTGTCTTAAATTGTATGGTACTTCTCTATCTGACTGATCAACAGAAGTAACATGTTTTAATTTAGTATAGTCAAATTCATTAGACATAACTATTCTCCCTCAACCACTTGTTAGTTTCCTTCAAGCCGCCGAATGTATAAATGTGGAAGTTATCAGTGTGCGATTTAACTTTCCCAATTAAATCATTAGGGTCTTTAGGTTTCAATAAATCCAATGCCTTACTAAAATTAGATTTAAGAAAGTTTAAGGAATTTTTTGCCCCTACAATATTAGCAAATTTAATTAAGCTAGATATTTTTAATGGCCCAGTAATTCCCACATGCACTGGTACGCTTTGCTTAGAAATAAAATCTATAATAGGCTGAGGATTTAGTAACCACTGTGTTACAATATAATCAGCGTAAGGTTTTTTATCTATCATAGCTTTTTCTAAATCTGAGTCGGATATATCAGGACTCCCCTCGGGATGTCCAGCAATTCCTATTTTCATTTTTTCAAAATACCCTGTCTCTAAAAGTTGAAATGAACTATCAAATTTACCAACCGGCTCTCTTCCTCCTCCAATAATTAAGGCTTGCTTTACGCCTCCATCTTTGCATCTAGAAACATAATCTTTAAGTTCTTTTTCATCATGCATTGATCTAGCAGGAAAATGAGGTACAGGGTTAAATCCTTTTTTTACAAGCTCTACTGCTTTATCAGCAGTTTCCCTGTAATCACCTCCAGGTAGCATCGTAATGTAAACATCAGACAATGCCGGAACTGTATCAACCTCTGTTTTAGGTCCTATTTCCAATGAAAAATTCATAGGGGAGATCTTTATTTATTTTGAAATATGAGTCTAGAAAATTCGATGCATCAAAGTATCAACTATTTTATCTGACCTCTATGCTTTTGGATCCTTCTCCCATATTCTTGAGTGACTCTATCAAAGACAATTGCAAGAGCAACTATTGCCAATCCATTCATCATTCCAAGAGCTAAATATTGGTTAGAAACAGCTCTTAATATTGGTACACCAAGGCCTTTTACGCCTATCATAGAAGCAATAACTACCATGGCTAAAGCCATCATTATGGTTTGGTTTACACCAGCAAAAACAGTGGGTAAAGCTAAAGGAATTTGAACAGATTTTAATTTTTGAGTTGTAGTTGCTCCAAAAGCTTCACTAGCCTCCAAAGTCTCTTTATCTACTTCTCTAATACCTAAATTAGTTAATCTAATAATTGGAGGAACTGCATATACACAAACAGCAATTAATCCTGGAACCTTTCCTATACCTAACAACATCAAAATTGGTATTAAATAAACAAAACTTGGTATTGTTTGCATCATATCTAAAACAGGAAGTATTGTTTTTTCTGCTCTAGAGGATCTAGCCATTACAATTCCTATTGGAATGCCAACAACAATACAAATGATTGTACATACAGTAATAATTGCAACTGTTGCCATACAATCTTCCCACATTCCAAAATAACCAATTAATAAAAAAGCAATTGCACTTCCTGTAACTAATTTCCAACTTTTTGAACCCAGCCATGCTAATCCACAAATTACTGCAATAATAATTATCCATGGTGTAGATAATAATAATTTTTCTAATGATACCAAAAAAAATAATAATGGATCAAAAAATGTCTCTATATTGTCTCCATATTCTTTTGAAAAATTTCTAAAAGCTAAGTCGATACCTTTTCTTAGCTCCATTTGGGATCGTCTTCCCATTTCTGGAAATTCAGTAAAAAATTCCATAAATATTAAACTTTACGAGCCTATATTAAATAGGCTCGTAATTAAAAGTTAATTATAAACTTTTTTTGATTTTTTTTGCAGCACCTGAAGATACCCACTTAGTCCAAATATCCTCATGCTTAATTAAAAACTCAACAGCAGCATCAGAACCTTTTGCTTGATTGTCAGCCATGTAAACTAACATTCCATTCATCACTGTGCCTGGGAAAGTTCTGCTTTCAACATATTTAAGTACATCTTTTCCACCAGTTTTGGCAAAATTAGCACTTACAATTGAGTTTACTTCAGATTTTGTCCAAGCTGTTGGCTTTGGATTTGCACAATCTTGTTCTGCAAGAGTGATACAATTGTCCCAATTATCTCTACCTGCAAAAGGAACACCAAAATCAACTGGCTGCAAATTATATTTTCCAACCATTGATGTAGGGTTCCAATAATATCCAAACCACGGCTCACCAGAATCTGACGCTTTAGCAATTGAACCATCTAAACCTGCAGCTGAACCTGGATCAATAAGTTTCCAACCTTTTTTTTCCATTTCAAATGCTCTGTACAAATTTGCATTAGCTAATTGACATCCCCAACCTGCTGGACATCCCATGAAAGCACCTTTTGATGGGTCTTCTTTATCAGGAAATAAATCTGGACGTTCTAAAATTTGAACAGCTGTCATTCCTTTAAGTTCTGGATGTTTTTCTAAAGCCGCTGGATTTAACCACCAACCTTCTCCTAGACCTGTAATTGGAGCTTTATTAGCAATAATTAATCTTTTTTCGCTTACCGCTTTTTTTAAAGGAGTGTAAACTGCATTTGCCCATTGTTCAGGGTTCATGTCAGGTGTTCCTTTATCATTCATAGATGTAAATGTTGGCATAGTAGCACCAGGTACTAATTCTACGTCACATCCATATCCTTCTTCGAGAATGATTTTATCAACGTTTGCCATTAACTCGGCAGATGCCCAGTTTTGTTCGGCTATAACTAATTTTCCACACGCATTTGCAAAAGAAGTCATGCCGAATGCTAAAAGCGCGGAAAATAGAATTGTTTTTAATTTTTTCATTATATCTCCGTTAGTTAATTTTTG
>CACEJN010000036.1 GCA_902559935.1 uncultured Pelagibacteraceae bacterium
CTTGAAAGAGATAATTTTATGACTGCAGATGTCGCACTATCTTTTGGTCTTATTGACGAAGTAGTAGAAAAAAGATCTTAATACACAATATATTGAGTCATCATAATCGAAACTTGATTAGTGTGAGTCAACTATAATAAAGTAATTAAATTGATTCGTTATAAAAATTAAAATGACAACAAATAATAAAAATATTCTTTACTGCTCTTTCTGTGGCAAGAGCCAACACGAAGTAAGAAAGTTGATTGCTGGTCCAACTGTTTTCATCTGCGATGAATGTGTTGAGCTATGTATGGACATTATTAAAGAAGAGAGCAAAGATACTTTTGTAAAGCATCAAGATGGACTTCCATCTCCGAAGGAAATTTGTTCAGTATTAGATGATTATGTAATCGGTCAAGCTCATGCGAAGAAAGTATTATCTGTTGCTGTGCACAATCATTACAAAAGATTAAATTATGAAAGCAAAACAAGTAAAAATGTTGAGCTATCAAAATCTAATATACTTTTAGTGGGTCCCACAGGTTGTGGAAAAACATTGCTTGCACAAACTCTTGCTAGAATTCTTGACGTTCCATTCACAATGGCTGATGCAACAACTTTAACAGAAGCAGGATATGTTGGAGAAGATGTTGAAAATATTATTTTAAAATTACTACAGGCATCTGACTATAATGTTGAAAAAGCTCAAAGAGGTATAGTTTATATTGATGAAGTTGATAAAATTAGTAGAAAATCTGAAAATCCCTCAATCACTAGAGACGTATCAGGAGAAGGGGTTCAACAAGCTCTTCTTAAAATAATGGAAGGAACAGTTGCAAGTGTTCCACCTCAAGGAGGCAGAAAACATCCTCAACAAGAATTTTTACAAGTAGATACTACAAATATTTTATTTATTTGTGGCGGTGCTTTTGCAGGACTTGATAAAATTATTTCTCAAAGAGACAAGGGAACATCAATTGGTTTTGGTGCGGATGTAAAAAATACACAAGATAAGAAAACTGGTGAATGGATGAAAAGTTTAGAGCCGGAAGATTTATTAAAATTTGGATTGATTCCAGAATTTATTGGAAGACTTCCAATGATAGCAACACTTGAAGATTTAGATGAAAAATCTTTAATAAAAATATTACAAGAACCTAAAAATTCTTTAACAAAGCAATATCAAGAGCTGTTTAAATTGGATGGTGCTAAGCTAACATTTAAAGAAAATGCTTTGAAAGAAATAGCACAAAAAGCTATCAGTAAAAAAACTGGAGCAAGAGGTTTGAGATCAATTCTAGAAAATATTTTGTTGAAAACAATGTATGATCTTCCAAGTCAAGATAATATTGAAGAAGTAATCGTTGATGCAGGTGCAGCAAAAGGTCAGTCACAACCAATCTTAGTTCACGCTAAAGGTGACAATAAATCTAAGTCAAATAAGACCACAGCGGCTTAATATCCTTAATAAGCAACAAATACCTATTGCATTATAAAATATAATATCCATATTGTTTGTATGGACGTCAAAATATCACTGCCGTTACTCCCATTGAGAGACATTGTAGTCTTTCCAAGTATGGTAATTCCTCTGTTTGTAGGAAGAGATAAATCTATTTCAGCACTTAATGAAGTGATGAAAAAAGATAAAAAAATTATTTTAGTAACTCAAAAAAATTCAGAAATTGATGACCCTAAAAAAACAGATGTATTTATGTATGGTTGTGAAGGAAGTATCTTACAACTATTAAAGCTACCTGACGGAACTGTTAAAGTTTTAGTTGAAGGTATTAAAAGAGTAAAAATTTTAGACTTTAAGGAAAATGAAAAGTTTATAACATGTGATTACTCACATTATAATGATGTTTCTCCTAAAGATGAGGATTTATTTCCTTTAGCTGCTACAGCTTTAAGAAGATTAGAAAAATTAACATCTATAAATAAAAAAATTTCTAATGAAACCATAAACACAATTAAACAATTAAAAGATCCCTCACAGATTGCAGATAATATTGCATCTCATATAACAGCTACTATTTCTGAAAAACAACAAATATTTGAAACTGTAGATGTAAAGAAAAGATTAAACGCCATTATTAAAATAATGGAAAATGAAACAAGTATTATTGGTGTTGAAAAAAGAATTAGGGGCAGAGTTAAAACCCAGATGGAAAAAACACAAAGAGAGTATTATTTAAATGAGCAACTAAAAGCTATTCAAAAAGAACTTGGCGAAATTGAAGATGGTAAAGATGAAACAACCAGCTTGAATAAAGCAATAACAAAAGCAAAGATGCCAAAAGAGGTAGAGAAGAAATGCTTGCAAGAATTAAAAAAATTAAAAAATATGAGTCCAATGTCAGCAGAGGCAACAGTTGTGAGGAATTATTTAGATTGGATGACAGAACTTCCTTGGCATAAAAAAAGTGAGGTAGATATAGATTTAAAGAAAGCTTTAGATATTCTTGATAAAGATCACTTTGGATTAGAAAAAGTTAAAGAGAGAATAATCGAATTTTTAGCTGTTCAAAAAAGAATGGAAAAAATTAAAGGCCCAATTTTATGTTTAGTTGGACCTCCAGGTGTTGGAAAAACCTCATTAGGAAAATCAATTGCAAAAGCTACAAATAGAGAATTTGTTAGAATGTCAGTTGGAGGCATGAGAGATGAAGCGGAAATACGTGGTCACAGAAGAACATATATTGGATCTTTGCCAGGAAAAATTATTCAGATGATGAAAAAAGCAGGAACAAAAAATCCATTAATTTTATTAGATGAAATCGATAAAATTGGAAATGATTATAGAGGAGACCCTTCTTCAGCATTATTAGAAGCTTTAGATCCTGAACAGAACACAACATTTAATGATCATTATCTAGAAGTTGATTATGATTTATCAGATGTGATGTTTGTAACTACTGCCAATACTTTAAATATTTTACCTCCTTTATTAGATAGAATGGAAGTAATTAGATTAGCGGGTTACACTGAGGATGAAAAAATAAGTATCGCAAACAAGTATTTATTACCAAAGCAAATTAAAGATAACGGTGTTAAAGAAAAAGAAATGAAGCTGGATGATGACATTATTAAAGAAGTTATAAGAGGATATACAAAAGAGTCAGGTGTAAGAAATTTAGAAAGGGAAATTTCTAAACTAGCAAGAAAAGTTGTTAAAAAAATTGTAGCTGGTGAAGAAAAAGAAGTTGGAATTAACAATAAAAATTTATCTGATTTTTTAGGTGTTCCTAAGTTCAAGTTTGGAGAATTAGAGAATGAGAATAGAGTAGGTATAGTAACAGGACTCGCTTGGACTGAGTATGGCGGAGAAATTTTAAAAATTGAGACCGTTACAATGCCAGGTAAAGGGAGAATGCAAATCACCGGTAAATTAGGTGATGTTATGCAAGAATCTGTCAAAGCCGCAAAATCTTTTGTAAGATCAAAATGTTTAGAATATGGAATTATTCCTCCTATTTTTGAGAAAAAAGATTTTCATATCCATGTTCCTGAAGGAGCTACACCAAAAGATGGCCCATCTGCTGGTATTGGAATGGTAACATCGATAGTGTCATCAATTACCAACATTCCTGTACGAAGAGATGTTGCTATGACTGGTGAAGTAACATTAACAGGACAAGTTCTGCCAATTGGTGGTTTGAAAGAAAAATTATTAGCCGCTCATAGAGCTGGAATAAAAGAAGTTTTAATTCCTAAAGAGAACGAGAAAGATCTTATAGATATGCCTAAGAAAATTATAGACGATATTAAGATCACTCCAGTTGAATACGCTGATCAGGTTATAAAAATAGCTTTAACAAAAGAACTTAAACCTACAGAGTGGGTTGAGGTAGATATATCTAAAAAAGACGATAAATCTCAAGCTAGTATTCAATAATAATTAATTTACATTATTTAAGTGTTGATGTAATAAGTAGCCTTGTTTTGGGCGGTTAGCTCAGTTGGTAGAGCATCTCGTTTACACCGAGGGGGTCAAAGGTTCGAGTCCTTTACTGCCCACCAAAACAACAAAGTGGGGGTGTAGCTCAGTTGGTTAGAGCGATCGCCTGTCACGCGATAGGTCGAGGGTTCGAGTCCCTTCACTCCCGCCACTTTTAAGCATTTTTAATGTTAATATTAATAAAAATGTGACGTATCAGCCCTTCAACAACAGATAAAAACTGATATATAGACTTCCATGTTATCTGAATTTTTAAAAGATTACTTACCAATAATAATATTTTTAATATTAGCTCTTGGGCTGAGTTGCGCTTTTGTGGTTGTAAACTTTGTTCTATCACCAAAAAAACCTGATCCTGAAAAACTTTCAGCTTATGAATGTGGTTTTGAACCTTTCGAAGATTCAAGAATGGAATTTGATGTGAGATTTTATTTGGTTGCAATTCTATTTATTATTTTTGATTTAGAGATAGCATTTTTATTTCCATGGGCAATATCACTTGGAAATATAGGGTTATTAGGTTTTTCATCAATGATGATTTTTTTGTTCATACTAACAATAGGTTTTATTTATGAATGGAAAAAAGGTGCTTTAGACTGGGAATAAAAATTATAAACCACAATGAATAATAAAATAGATCAAGTTCCTGAGGAATTTAAACAACTTGCAGAAGATTTTAGCAAGAATGGTTTTATAACTACATCACTTGATAATTTAATTAACTGGTCAAGATCAGGATCACTTCATTGGATGACTTTTGGATTAGCTTGTTGTGCTGTTGAAATGATGCAAACAGCTATGCCGAGATATGATTTAGAAAGATTTGGTGCAGCTCCAAGAGGTTCACCAAGACAATCAGACGTTATGATAGTTGCAGGAACTTTGACAAACAAAATGGC
>CACEJN010000037.1 GCA_902559935.1 uncultured Pelagibacteraceae bacterium
GTTAGGCTTTAATATTTTTACAAAACTCTCATTTTTATAAAAATTAGTTAATGTTTTTAATACTTTGGCTTGTGAAATATTATTTTCTAAATCAACATATATAGTACTCATAATACCTCTAAACATTGGTGATAAGTGAGGAGTAAAACTAAATTGAAATTTTTTCTTAGTAAATTTTCTTAACATTTGATCTATTTCAGAATTGTGACGATGATAACCAACTCCATATGCACTTAAAGATTCATATAGATTTTTATCTTTATACTTTTTGTGAACTCCTCTACCAGCGCCTGAATATCCAGATTTTGAATCAATTATTATATGATTTAATTTAATTAAATTTTTCTTAAATAAAGGAAATAGAGGAAGTAATATTGATGTCGGATAACAT
This sequence comes from uncultured Pelagibacteraceae bacterium, assembly GCA_902559935.1. GTDB lineage: Bacteria > Pseudomonadota > Alphaproteobacteria > Pelagibacterales > Pelagibacteraceae > Pelagibacter. The sequence continues at coordinate 392 of CACEJN010000037.1, forward strand.
CCTGGGCACGAAATAATATTATATTTTTTAATCTCTTTTTTATTAATTTCAGGAAGTAAATAAATACTTTTCTTTATTAACTTAGGTGCACGATGTTTTTGTTTGTACCACTTTAAATAATCAGAGGCTTTGTTTAATCTAAAATCTGCTGCAAGATCAATTAAAGTATGATTTTTACTCAAATGTTTTGATAAATCTTGAGCTTCCCCATTTGGAAGTGCTGTAAAAACAATCTGAACATCATTTAATAGTTTTTTATTAAATTTTACAATTTTTGGTAATTTATATTTCGACAAAGATTTATCGTAAAATTTAATATTTTTACCAACAGAGGAATTACCACAAAGGAATTTAATATTAATATATTTATGTTTAACTAATAATTTAATTAATTGAACACCGATGTATCCAGTTGATCCAGCGACTAATGCATTTAGCTTAGGCATTTTTTATTATAACAGTTAAAAATTAAAAAAAAATTATCTTTTAGAGAATTGGAAGCTTCTTCTAGCTTTTCTTCTACCAGGTTTTTTTCTTTCAACTGCTCTTGAGTCTCTGGTAGTAAGTTTCTCTGTTTTTAAGGTGGCTTTTAGATTTTCATCAAATAATACTAAAGCTTTAGAAATACCGTGAACCATAGCCCCTGCTTGACCTGTAGGTCCGCCTCCTTTTACACTACATCTGACATCGTAATCTGTGGCCTGATTAATAATTTCAAAAGGTCTTGTAATTTGCATTTTATGTGTTTCGTCTGCAAAATATTCATTGAACAATTTACCGTTTACATAAATTTTACCAGAACCTTTTTTTAACCAAACTTTAGCTATTGATGTTTTTCTTCTTCCTGTAGCATATTTACTATCTTTAAAATCTAATTTTAATTTAGGAGATTTTGATGCTGATTGAGTATTTTCCATATTAGTTTCTAGCTATATTTTTACTATTTAATTTATCTAACTCAATAACAGTAGGATTTTGTGCTGAATGTGGATGGTCATTACCAGCATAAATTTTTAATTTTGTTAATTGTTTTCTACCTAATACACCACCTGGTAACATTCTTTTAACTGCCATTTTTAAAGTTTCACCTGGTTTTTTTTCATGAAGTTTCTCCGGTGTAGTAACTTTAATCCCTCCAGGGTGACCGGTGTGTCTGTAATATTTTTTATCTTGAAATTTTTTTCCAGTAAATTTTGCTTGTTCAATATTTTTAACAACTACAAAGTCGCCGTCATCCATATGAGGAGTGTATGTAGTTTTATTCTTGCCTCTTATGATGTTAGAAACAACAGTTGCTAATCTTCCAACAACTGCATTCTTCGCATCTATTTCATACCAATATGAGGTTAATTGGTCTTTTTTAGTGAATTTTGTCATTGTGCCAGGATTAATACTATTAATAATTACAAAGTCAATTTTATATTTAGCTTGAATTATGTAGCTTATATGCTATCAATAATACGCCGATTTGATCCTATTGCGGGCTTATAACTGCTAAAAAGGAAACTTCATAAAATTGATATAATCGGTAGGCATTTGAACTGTATTGTGCGCCTAACATAATGTTGAAGCACTAAAAAAGGAGTAAAATGACTAAAAAAAGAAACAACCCTGAAACTATAGCTATACATGGTGGTGACTATAGAAGTGATCCAGCAACTAACGCTGTAGCTGTTCCAATTTATAGAACAACGTCATACCAGTTTAACAACACAGAGCACGCTGCTAACCTATTCGCTCTAAAAGAGTTTGGTAATATTTATACACGTATAATGAATCCAACAAATGACGTACTAGAAAAAAGAGTAGCTGCACTTGAAGGCGGTCTTGCGTGTTTAACTGTATCCTCAGGACAAACTGCATCAACTTTTGCTATACTTAATGTTGCTCAAGCAGGCGATAATATAGTTAGTTCTACTGATCTTTATGGTGGAACTGTATCTTTATTCACACATACTCTTAGTAAACTTGGTATAGAAATAAGATATGCAGATCCAAGTAATCCTGAAAATTTTGAGAAGTTAATAGATGACAAAACTAGAGCTTTTTACGGAGAAACTTTACCAAATCCATATTTAAGAGTGTTTCCAATAAAAGAAGTCTCTGACATTGGAAGAAAATATAATATACCATTGATCATGGACAACACTGCGTCACCTGTCATTTGTAAACCAATAGAGCATGGTGCTGCTGTAGTAATACATTCGCTCACAAAATATATAGGTGGGCATGGAACAGCAGTAGCAGGAAGTATCGTTGATAGTGGTAACTTTGATTGGACCGCAGATCCCAAAAGACAACCTTTGTTTAATGAACCTGATGCTAGTTATGGCGGTGTAATTTGGGGGAAAGCTGTTCCAGAACTAACAGGCGCTAATGTACCTTTCGCGGTTAGAGCAAGAGTTTGTTTATTGAGAGACTTAGGATCAGCATTGGCTCCAGATAATGCTTTTGCAATAATTCAAGGTCTTGAAACAGTTGCTTTAAGAATGCGACAACATTGTGCTAATGCTGAATATGTAGTTGAATTTCTTAAAAAGCATAAAGAAGTTACAAAAGTTATTTATTCTACTGAACACGATAAACCAATTGCTGATAGAGCAAAAAAATATCTTAAAGGTGGAAATGGACCAATGATAGGCATCGAGCTTAAAGGTGGAATTGAGGCTGGCAAAAAATTTATTGAGTCTTTGAAGATGTTTTATCACGTTGCTAATATTGGTGATGCTAGAAGTTTAGCAATTCACCCAGCGAGCACAACTCATAGTCAATTAAATGAGAAAGAACTAGCTGCATCAGGTGTTACACAAAGTTATGTAAGACTTTGTATCGGTATTGAACACATTGATGATATTATTGAGGATTTAGATCAAGCATTGAACAAATCTTCTAAAGGCAATTTAAAAGCTGTTAGCTAATTTGAGGTTTTAATGTCAACAAATAGAAACTAATAAATAACCTCTTTATATTTTGTAATATAAAGAAAATACAATGTTGAAAGTATTATTAAAATAGAATTTATCTGGTGTAGAGATGCATAAAGCATTTTTACTCCAGATAAAAGTGTAAGAATTCCCAAAAAAATTTGAGACAATAAAGCAATTCCAATAACGAAAATTGGAGTTCTTAAATTTATATTTCCATTTTTTAAAACTAAGTAAAGTATGTATAAATATATTATAAAAATTAAATACGCTAAATTCCTATGGATAAATTGAACTAGTGATTGATCATCAAATACAGTGATATTAAAAAGATCTGCTATCATACTATCATCAGGAAAGAATGAAGATCCCATTAATGGCCAAGTATTATAAATTTTACCTGCATCCATGCCGGAAACAAATGCTCCAATTATTATCTGTAAAAATAACAATACAAAAAATAATTTAATTGAGTTTAATTTAATATTAATTTGATTTATTTTTACATCAGTTAGATTTAAATATTTCCAAAAAACTATAGATAAAATGATAAAAGCTGTAACTAAATGCAATGATAATCTATAGTGACTAACATCAACTCTATCAACTAATCCACTCGAAACCATATACCATCCGATAAATCCTTGAAAACACACTAAGAAAAAAATTATTGAATATTCTTTTAAAATCCAAACACCATTTTTGATTGTAAAATAGATTAAGGGTAAAAGGACAGTTAAACCAATTAATCTTCCCAACTGACGATGAGCCCATTCCCACCAAAAAATTACCTTAAATTCATTCAAAGTCATATTAAAATTTTGCTCTTTATATTCAGGTATTGTTTTATAAAGATCAAAATATTCTATCCATTTATCACTTGTTAGAGGAGGCAATGTACCCACAAAAAGCTCCCAGCTAGTAATTGATAAGCCAGAGTCAGTTAGTCTGGTTAGGCCTCCTACTAAAATTATAATCACG
>CACEJN010000038.1 GCA_902559935.1 uncultured Pelagibacteraceae bacterium
TTTAAAGCTAAATTACAATTAATAAATAAATTACAAATATGAGTTTAGAATTAAAAAATGTTGAAAAAAAAGTAGGAATAGAAACTCATATATATTCAACTAATCTAAAATTGGAAAAAAACACTATTAATGTTTTATTAGGCTCCACACTTGCGGGTAAAACAACACTTATGCAAATTATGGCTGGTCTTGACAAACCTACGTCAGGCGAAATTTGGTTTAATGATGAAAATGTTACTGGTAAAGAAGTTCAAAAAAGAAATTGCTCTATGGTTTACCAGCAATTTATCAATTATCCTAATTTTACAGTTTTTGAAAATATTGCTTCACCATTGAAAATTACTGGTGTGAAACCTGATGAAATTAAAGAAAGAGTGGGAAAAGTTGCTGAGCTTTTAAAATTATCAGCTATGCTAAATAAAAAACCCGATGAATTGTCTGGAGGACAACAGCAGAGAACTGCTTTAGCTAGAGCACTAGTAAAAGATTCAGATTTAATATTGTTAGATGAACCATTAGCTAATTTAGATTTTAAACTTCGTGAAGAGCTGAGAGAGGAATTACCTAAACTTTTTGAAGATAGAGATTGTATTGTTGTATATGCAACCACAGAACCTTTAGATGCATTAATGATAGGTGGAAATACTGCAACGTTACTAGAAGGACGTATTATTCAATATGGAGAAACTTTGAAAGTTTATAATAAACCTGAAAATTTAATTTCTGCTAAAGTATTTAGTGACCCTCCAATGAATATAGCAGAAATAAGCAAAAGTGGGGAAATGTTCAAATTAAAAGATTACAATGTTCAATGGAAATCAGACATAAAAATCAAAGATGGAGACTATAAAATAGGCATAAGACCACACAATATTACCACATACAAAGAAGGAAATAATTCAGTTGAAATTAATGGAAAGGTTTTGATTTCTGAATTAAGTGGGTCAGAAAGTTTAATTCATTTTACTAGTGGAAAACTTAATTGGGTTTCATTATCAAACGGGGTTCAGCAAAAAAATATTGGTGAGAACACAAAATTATTTATGAATGTGGATGAATTTTTGTATTTTGACGCAAATAACAGATTGGTAACTAATGGCTAAAATTACTTTAAAAGAATTAAGTCATAGTTATTTATCAAAACAAAGTAACGATGCAGACTGGGCATTGAGAGGCGTTAATATTGATTGGAAAGACGGGGGAGCTTACGCGTTATTAGGTCCTTCTGGCTGTGGAAAGACGACATTATTAAATATTATTTCTGGTTTATTAAAACCAACTAAAGGAGAAATTTTATTTGATGATAAAGACGTAACAACCTTAAACCCTGTTGAGAGAGATATTGCCCAAATATTTCAATTTCCAGTTATATATGACACAATGACTGTTTATGAAAATTTAGCTTTTCCACTGAAAAATAGAGGTCTTTCTAAAACAGAAATTGACTCAAAAGTAAAAGAAATTGGAGAAATGTTGGAACTGACATCAACTCTGAATAATAAAGCCGCAGGATTGACAGCGGATGGAAAACAAAAAATTTCTCTAGGAAGAGGATTGGTGAGATCAGATGTGAATGTAATTATGTTTGATGAACCTCTAACAGTTATAGATCCTCATTTAAAATGGGTTTTAAGGTCAAAGTTAAAAGAATTACATCAAAAAATTAATCGTACTATGATTTATGTTACCCATGATCAAATTGAAGCTTTAACTTTTGCAGACGAAGTAGTGGTTATGCATGAGGGGCAAATTGTTCAAACAGGTACCCCTGTAGAATTATTTGAAAAACCAAAACATACTTTTGTAGGACATTTTATTGGCTCACCAGGTATGAATATTCTTCCTTGTGAAATTGCAAATGGTCAAATTAATTTTGAAGGAAAGATAATACCTAGTAATAACAGTTTTAAAAAAACAAATTTTAGTAAAACGCAATTAGGTATTAGACCAGAATTTATTAAATTTTCTAATGATGGAATTAAAGTAAAGATTAAAAGAGTTAGTGATACAGGCAGACATAAAGTAATTGATACTGAGTGTAGTAGTGGAAGTATTAAAATATTAGCCAACGCCAGTACTGAAATACCAAGCGATAGTGCGCATATAACTTTTGAACAAAAATATACTTATGTATATGGAGATGATTGGATAGTTGAATAATGAACAAAACATATAATCAAAAAGCCTGGTTCTTTGTTATTCCTGTATTTGTGCTTGTTGCATTTAATGCTGTCGTGCCATTAATGACTGTTGTTAATTATTCCTTCCAAGAAACTTTTGGAAGTAACGTTTTTGCATGGGAAGGAACAAGATGGTTCAAGCAGATTTTACATTCCGAGAGATTTCATGCATCATTAGGAAGACAATTTATATTTACTTTTATAATTCTTCTAATTCAGTTGCCTCTAGGAATAGCTATTGCTTTAACTATGCCTAAAAAAGGTTGGGGAGTTCCTGTTTGTTTAATTTTAATGTCAATGCCGTTATTAATACCTTGGAATGTAGTAGGAGCTATGTGGAATATATTTGCTCTTCCGGATATAGGTTTTTTAGGAAATTCTCTTAATTCACTTGGTTTTGATTACAATTTTACTCAACAAAGTGGAGATGCTTGGTTCACAACTATTCTTATGGATGTTTGGCATTGGACCTCTTTAGTTGTTCTTTTGTCTTACGCAGGTTTAAATTCAATTCAGCCAGCTTACTATCAAGCTGCAGAAATAGATGGTGCTAGTAGATGGGATATCTTTAGATATATCGAACTACCAAAAATGAAAAAAGTTTTAACTTTAGCTATACTTTTAAGGTTTATGGATAGCTTTATGATCTACACAGAACCTTTTGTTTTAACAGGAGGTGGCCCTGGCAATGCAACTAATTTTCTATCGTTAGATTTAGTAAAAATGGCTTTAGGTCAATTTGATCTCGGACCTGCAGCCGCCATGTCACTTATCTATTTTTTAATTGTGCTTTTAATTTGTTGGGTTTTTTACAGCTTAATGATGAAAAATGAGGGAAGAACATGAAAAAAATAAAATGGGTAGTACCAACTTTTTACATAATTTTTTTAATGTTACCTATTTATTGGTTGTTAAATATGTCATTTAAATCAACTACTGAAATTATAAATGTTTATTCATTGTGGCCACAAGATTTTACGTTAGATAATTATAGAACAATATTTACAGATAGCACATGGTATATGGGCTACGTAAATTCTATTACTTACACAGTTTTTAACACTATACTTTCTGTGTCTGCAGCACTTCCTGCCGCTTATGCTTTTTCAAGATATAAATTTTTAGGTGATAAACATTTATTTTTCTGGCTTTTAACAAACAGAATGGCTCCTCCAGCTGTTTTCGCTTTACCTTTCTTCCAATTTTACTCATCAGTAAATTTATTTGATACACACATAGCTATCGCGCTATCTCATTGTCTTTTTAATATTCCTCTTGCTGTTTGGATATTAGAAGGATTTATGTCTGCTGTTCCTAAAGAATTAGATGAAACCGCCTATGTTGATGGTTATTCTTTTCCTAAATTTTTCTTTAAAATTTTTATTCCTACAATAGCTGCTGGAATAGGTATAACTATGTTTTTCTGTTTTATGTTTTCTTGGGTTGAGTTATTGTTGGCAAAAACTCTTACAGCGACAATAGCCAAACCGATTGCAGCTATAATGACAAGAACTTCAAGTACATCAGGTTATGAACTTGGATTATTAGCAGCGGCCGGAAGTTTAACTATTATACCTGGGGCAGTAGTAATTTACTTTGTAAGAAATTATATTGCTAAAGGATTTGCGATGGGGAGAGTATGATTTTTACAAATCTACATGCAGCCACAAATACTTGGAATACAGTTGGTAAAGCAAAAGAAAAAGGTCTTTTTGATTTTGATTTTATAAAATGGATGGCTTGGACATGGCCTACAGCAAGTTTTTTTATTTTTATAGCTCTTTGTATTACTGTCATGTATTTCTGGGAAAAAAAGGATCCAGGCGGTAGCCCTAGGAAAGG
>CACEJN010000039.1 GCA_902559935.1 uncultured Pelagibacteraceae bacterium
GGATTTATGTTGGAAATTATTTTCAAGAAAAAAAGAATGATTTTCCCGTTATGGTTTATGAAATAATTAATGGTATAAATGAAAATGAGGTTAAGATAGTTCCAAAAAATCAAATAAATAAAGGATTTTTTGAAAAGTTTTTTCAATTATTTAGTTAAAACTGTTTTTTCTTGTAACATTTGTTGTTTTCTTATTATTCCTTGAGCAATTTATAAATTCCTCGTGTCATATTTAACTCAAAAAACTATAAAAAATTCAATTTCATTTGAGGGTGTGGGCCTTCATACTGGTTTAAAAGTAAGTGTTTGTATAAAGCCAGCTAGTCCAGATACTGGAATAGTTTTTAAAAGAATAGATTTAAAATCAAATAATTTGGTTTTTCCAAATTTCATGAATGTAAGTAACACTTCACTTAACACAACGATAACAAATGAATTTGGTGTAAAAATTTCCACAATAGAACATTTGATGGGAGCTTTATTTGGCTTAGGGATAGACAATGCAATTATTGAACTTGATAATGAAGAGGTGCCAATTCTAGATGGATCTGCGAAAGAGTTTATTGAAAAAATAATTCCAGGTGGATTTGATGTTAGTGAAGCTCCAATAAAAATTATTAAGATTAATAAAAAAGTTGAATTTCAAGATGGGGATCGGACTATTTCAATTCAACCTTCAAAATTAAGCCTAGATATAGATTTTGAACTAAATTACAAAAATTCAGTTATAGGAAATCAGAGAAATAAAATTAATGTTTATGAAGATAATTTAGAGGAGATATTTAATTCAAGAACATTTTGTTTATATGAAGATATTGAAGCAATTAAAAAAATTGGACTAGCCAAAGGTGGAAGTTTGGAAAATGCTGTTGTAGTTAAGGGCAATAAAATATTAAATGACAATGGTTTGAGAAATGAAAAGGAATTTGTAAATCATAAAATCTTGGATTGTATTGGAGATTTATTTACTTCTGGTTACAGAATTGTTGGAAGTGTTATTTGTTCTAAGGGTGGACACTTCCTAACAAATGAGTTGTTAAAAAAAGTATTTAAAAATAGTATAAATTTTTCAATAATTGAAATTAAAGAACGTAATTTACCTCACAATTTAATCAACAGAAGTTTATTAAAATCTATAGCTTAGAATATATAGAACTTCCATATTATAAATGAAATCTATATATATTAGATTTATATATATATTTTTATGTTAGTTCCAAAATTATCCTATATTTTAATTTTATTAATTTTGTTATTTTCAATTTCTTGTTCAAAAAAAGAGGCAGAAATTAAAAATATTAAAAAAAAAAGTCAAGAACTTGAAATGACGATTGCTTACAAAGAGGCTTTAGATAAATTAGAATTAAATGATACTTATAATGCTGCCCAAAAATTCTTAGAGGCAGAACTTTTATTTCCTCAATCAAGTTGGGCGCCACAATCGGCACTAATGGCATCTTACTCATATTATATTCAAAATTATTACTCAGAAGCTGTTTCAAATTTAAACCGGTTTTTAAAAACATATCCAAAAAATGAAAATGTTGCTTATGCACATTATTTAATTGGAATATGTTATTATGAAATGATTGAAGATGAAAAAAGAGATATAAATCCAATATTAAAATCAAAAGAAAAGTTTGAATTGATTATAAAGAATTATCCAAATACAGATTTTGCTTTAGATGCTAAATTTAAGCTAGATTTAATTAATGATATATTAGCTTCTAAAGAAATGTATTTAGCACGACACTACCAAAAAAAAAATAAATGGATTGCTGCGATAAATAGATACAACAATATAGTTCAAAATTATAATGAAACCATATTTATTGAAGAAGCACTACATCGTTTGGTTGAGATAAATTATAAATTAGGCTTAATTGAAGAATCAAAAAGGTATGCAAAAGTTTTAGGGTATAATTATCAGTCTGGTGAATGGTATAAAAAATCTTATAAAGTTTTTAATAAAGATTATAAAGAAAAGGTTCCTAAAAAAATTAAAAAAAATAAGGAAGGTGTAATAGAGAAATTTAGAAAACTTTTTTATTAATATGAAAAAAAAGTTGATCCAAAAAGAATATGATAAGAAAATTAAATTAATTCAGCGTTACAATAAAGGTTATTATGAAGAAAATAACTCAGAAATATCAGATGCAGACTACGATCTTCTGAAAAAAGAGATAATTGAATTTGAAAAAAAATATAATTTTTTAAACAAAAGTAATTCTCCAACAGGGCAAGTAGGATATAAACCCTCAAAAAATTTTAAAAAAGTTTTGCATAGAGTTCCAATGCTTTCTTTAGGAAATGCTTTTACCGAAAATGATCTTGTAAACTTTGAAAAAAAGATAAAAAATTTTCTTTCTCTAGATGAGAGCTCTAGTATTAGCTACACTGCAGAACCCAAGATAGATGGAATTTCTGCATCTTTGACTTATATAAATGGTGAATTCTCAAAAGGATTATCTAGAGGAGATGGAAAAGAGGGAGAAGATATAACATCAAACCTTTCGACTATTGAAGATATTCCTAAATTTATTAATTCAAAAGAATTTCCTCAAGAAATTGATATTAGGGGTGAAGTATTTATACAAAATAGTGATTTTCAAAAACTCAAAGACAAATTTGCCAATCCAAGAAATGCGGCTTCAGGCTCTCTAAGACAAAAAGATCCAGAACAAACAAAAAAAATACCTTTAAAATTTATTGCTTACACATTTGGATATGAAAAGGGTTTAATAGTTAATAATCAATCTGATTTTTTAAAAAAATTAACTGAATGGGGATTTAAAACAAACCCATTAAATATTCTAAATTCAGGTGTCAAAAATTTAATGAAAAATTATCAAGAAGTTGAAAAAAAGAGAGCTGATATAGATTTTGATATAGATGGAATAGTTTACAAAGTTAATGATTTTGCAATGCAAAAAAGATTAGGAAATGTTGCTAACGCTCCTAGGTGGGCCATTGCTCATAAATTTTCATCCAATAAAGCTATTTCTCAAATTTTAGAAATAGAGATTCAAGTTGGAAGAACTGGTGCCTTAACGCCAGTTGCAAAGATAAAGCCAATTAATATTGGTGGAGTTATAGTTTCAAACGCCACATTACACAACGAAGATGAAATCAATCGAAAAGATATTAGGGTAGGTGATACAGCTGTTATTGAAAGAGCGGGAGATGTTATACCGCACATACTTTCTGTAGATATAAAAAAAAGATTAAAAAATTCTAAAAAATTTACTTTTCCAGCAAATTGTCCTTCATGTGGATCAAAAACAATTAAAGAATTTAACAAGATAACAAAAAAAATTGATGCAGTTAGGAGGTGTTCTAGTGAAGGTTATTATTGTGATAAAATATCAATTGAAAAATTAAAACATTTTGTTTCAAAAGAGGCATTTATTAACAGTTGAAGAAAAAAACTATCTATTTAAATATCATTTAGAGGTTTATTCAAAGATATCAAAATATTTAAATCCAAACGAGAAAAAATGGTTAGCTAGTTTTATTTAGCATTCTCATAAATTCAACTTGATCTATAACATTTATTTTTAGCTGTTTAGCATTGTCTATTTTCTTTTTAGTTGGCTTGTCCCCAATTATCAAATAATTCAATTTCTTAGAGACACTACTAACTGTTTTGCCAGAATTTTCTTCAATCATAGATTTTAATTCTGCTCTACTAATTCCATTTAATTTTCCTGTAACTAAAAAAGTTTTATTTTTCAATAAACCGTCGTCAGAATTTTGAATTGCATTTTTAACGACTAAAACTTTTTCTAATTGATTCAAAACTCTTATATTAGTTTTATTTGAAAAAAAACTTTTGATAGAGTTTAATTGTGTTTCACCGATGCCATCAATGTTTAACAAA
>CACEJN010000040.1 GCA_902559935.1 uncultured Pelagibacteraceae bacterium
AAGAGGTATTACATTAAATTCTTATTTAATAATTAATAATTGGTTAAATTACTCAAAAAAAAACAATTAATTATTTTTTTTTGTTTGTAATTAGTGCGAAGCCTGTTATGGATCGCAAATGTCTAATAAAAACTTTGGTTTTGGAACACAAATAAGAAAGTCTCCATATTTTGATTCTACAGTGAAATGGGGAGCTACAGGTTTTTCTGTATATAATCATATGTATATTCCAAGAGACTTTGGAAGTCCTGAGCAAAACTTTTGGAACCTTATTGAAAAATCAATTTTATGTGATGTGGCGGTTGAGAGACAGGTTGAAATAACTGGTCCTGATGCGTACAAATTTATTCAATTATTAACTCCTAGAGATCTTTCAAAATTATCAATAGGACAATGTAAATATGTATTAATCGTAAATAACGACGGAGGCATATTAAACGATCCAGTTTTACTAAGATTAGCAGAAAATCATTTTTGGTTATCCTTGGCAGATAGTGATGTTTTGTTATGGGCACAAGGTGTTGCGGTTAATTCAGTTTTAGATGTAAAAATATCTGAACCAGATGTATCCCCTCTACAATTACAAGGCCCTACCTCACAAGAAATAATGGTCAAACTATTTGGTGAAGATATCAGAGATCTTAAATATTATTGGCTAAGAGAATATCAACTTGATGGAATTCCATTAATTGTTTCAAGAACAGGTTGGTCTAGTGAACTTGGTTACGAAATTTATTTAAGAAATGGCTCAAAAGGAAATGAATTATATGAAAAAATTATGGCTGCTGGTAAAGAACATGGAATTCAACCAGGTCATACATCATCAATTAGAAGGATTGAAGGCGGTATGCTTTCATATCATGCAGATGCAGATATCCATACAAATCCATACGAATTAGGATTTGATAGATTGGTAAATTTAGAAACTGATATAGAATTCATAGGTAAAGAAGCTCTAAAAAAGATTAAACAAAATGGAATAAAAAGAAAACAGGTTGGACTTATAATTGATTGTGATCCTTTATCAGGACCCAACACAACTTTTTGGCCAATTGAAAAAGATGGGAAGACAATTGGTAAAGTAACCTCAGCTGTATATTCACCTAGATTAAAAAAGAATATTGCACTTGCAATGATAGAAATAAATTATTCAAAATTAGGAAATCAATTGGATGTTCAAACTCATGAAGGAAAATATTCTGCTACCATTGTAGAAAAACCTTTTTATGATCCTAAAAAGAAAATAGCTAGCAGCTAAGATTTAATATTGTAACCTTTTTTAAGTAAAATAGTAACAATCGTGATACATCCTAATAAAAAAGCAACCATAGAGACGATACTAACCCAAATATTAAAATCTGATACTCCATAAAATGAAAATCTTAATCCATTTATTAAATAAACTACTGGATTAAAATATGTAACCATCTGCCAAAATTCTGGCAGCATATCTAAAGAATATAAACTTCCACCTAAAAATACCATCGGAGTAATAACAAGTGTTGGTATAATTGACATTTGCTCAAAGTTAGAACTCATCAATCCAATTAAAAAACCAAACAAAGCAAAAGTAAAAGCAACTAAGACTAATAAAAATATCATTAGTAGAGGATATTTTACATCTACTTCTACAAAAAATGTTGCTGTTATGAAAATCACAAAACCTACAATTAAAGTTTTTGTTGCACCAGCACCAACAAAAGCAAGAACAATTTCTAAAGTTGATATGGGAGCCGCTAAGATTTCATAAATAGTTCCATTAAATTTAGGAAAAAATATACCAAATGATGTGTTACTGATTGATTGAGTTAAAAGAGTGAGCATCAATAAACCTGGAACAATGTATGATCCATAACTAATCCCATCAATATTTTCTACATAGCCTCCAATTACTGATCCAAAAACAATAAAATATAAAGAAGTAGATAAAACTGGTGACAGCAACGATTGCATCAATGTTCTTTTAAATCTATCCATCTCATGCAGATAAATTGCTTTAAAAGCATAATAATTAAATTTCATTATTTTCCTTTACTAAACTGACAAATATTTTTTCTAGTGTGCTCTGTTCTGTTTTTAAATCTTTTAATTTTAAACCTGCATCTTTTAAATCCTGAAGTAAATTTGTAATTCCTGTTTGTTTTGCTTGAACATTATAGGTGTAATCAATTGACATTTTATCTTTACCAATTTCAAGATTATATTTTTCTAAACTGCTTGGTAATTCTTTAATTTCTTCTTGTAAGTCTACAGTGAGTTTCTTATGTCCCATTTTCTTTAATAATTCTTTTGTTTCATCTACAACTATAATTTCTCCTTGATTGATTACCCCTACTCTATCTGCAATAGCTTCGGCTTCCTCTATGTAGTGTGTTGTTAAAATTATTGTAACACCAGTTTTTCTTAAACTCTCAACAACTTTCCACATATCCTGCCTTAACTCAACATCAACACCAGCAGTTGGTTCATCTAAAAATAAAATGGTTGGTTCATGAGATAATGCTTTTGCAATCAAAACTCTTCTTTTCATTCCCCCAGATAATTGTCTAAGCCTTAAATCTTTTTTATCCCATAGACTTAGATCTTTTAAAACTTTCTCAATATGCTTAGGGTCAGGTTTTTTCCCGTACAAACCTCTAGAATATGAAACGTTATTAAATACAGTTTCAAATTGCTCTAAAGTTAACTCCTGAGGAACTAATCCAATTCTAGATCTTGTTTCTCTATAATCATCAATAATATCAAATTCATCTACTGTAACTTTCCCAGAAGATGGTCTTACTATCCCGCAGATAATACTTATAAGCGTAGTTTTTCCTGCACCATTTGGTCCAAGCATTGCAAAAATTTCACCCTTTTTAATGTTTCCATTTCCAGATTTTTCTAAAAGTCTATTAGTGGGAGTATTTTTGTCTAAAGACCTGTTTTCACCATTTATAGCTCAATCTTTATTATTTTTATCTTTTTTGATTGCAACTTTCTTGCCTGCAATAATTTTAAAAATTAAATTTAGATAGAGGATTTTAAAGCATCATAAATAAGTTCTTTGGTGGTCTCACCAATGCTTCTGTAAACTTCTTTATTATCTTTAAAAATTAAAAGTGTTGTTTGATATTGAACGTTAAAAAATTGAGCAATTTCTTTATTTGTTACATCAAAAGCAAAGTATTCCATATTATCAAAATCATTTTTTGCTTTTTCAAGAACTTTCATTTGGCTAGCACAAGAAGTACAATATTTAATCCAAGAACTA
>CACEJN010000041.1 GCA_902559935.1 uncultured Pelagibacteraceae bacterium
GAAGATTTATCAAATAGATTCTAGTGCTAGAAAAAAAGGCTCTACCTCAAGAGCTTTGGCAAAAAAACTTTTAGATAAAATTAAAAAACCAGAAGATGAAGTAATATATAGAGATTTAGATGACGAGATGCTTTTTGTAAGTGGGCTCACAGAATCTGGAATGAATATTGATGAAAAAGATCAAACAGAAGAACATAAAAAAATGTTTGAACTTTCTGACAAGCTTGTAAATGAATTAAAAGAGAGTGATATAATAATAATTTCAGCACCAATTTATAATTATGGACCTCCAGCAACGCTTAAAGCTTGGTCGGATTTAGCTGCTCGTATAGGTGAAACTTTTAGATTTAAACCAAATGGTAGAAGAGAGGGATTGTTAAAAAATAAACATGCTTATTTAGTAATTACCTCTGGAGGAACAAAACTTAATAGCTCAGAAGATTTTTTAACTCCTTGGTTAAAATTTATTCTTAACTTTTTTGGTATTGAAAAAGTGGACATAATCAGTGCAGATCAAATGGCATTAGATTATAAAAAATCAATTAAAGAGGCTGAAGCGCAAATAGAAAATTTGTTTAAAGATTAAACTTTCTTTTTAAGTGTCTAAGTTTTCCTTCAGTACTGTCATAATCAATATAACAACCTTGTAAAAATCTATCACCTTCTTTTGTCTCATAAGCTGTCCTTCCATGGAGAAGTCTATGATTATCCATCATCATTAAGTCTTTTGGCTCAAGTTTAAATTCAATTCTGTATTTATCTGAATTATACATTTCAGATATTTTTTTCCTTGCTTTATAGTAAAGATCTAATTTTTCTTTTTCTAAAATTGGAACATAGTCTAATCTAGGACTAAATCTTACCTGTTTAAAACTTTTATCCTCATTTAATTCAATTAAAGGAGAAATGTTTTCTAAAATCACTTCTTTATCTATGAATCTAAATCTAACTTTTACTTCAGTTAAAATTTTATAAAATTCTGGATACTGGTTTTTTAAATCTTCAGTAACAGTATAACCATCGACCAAAGTTGATAATCCTCCTGAAACTTTACTTTCTATACAATGTAAAAGTTGAATACATGGAACAGGATTTCTATAAGGATTATCTGTATGAGGTGCCAAAGCTAATGATGTATAAGCAAGATCGTTTGGATCTGGTTTAGATTTAACGTCAAAATATTCACCAAAATTTGTTCTTCGAACACTCCCTATAGAATTTGCAAATTCAACGATGTAATTTTTTGATGTTGGAATATTTTTTATTATAACAAATCCATATTTGTAAAAAGAAACAAGTAGATCATACATCTCTTTACTCTCATAAAAATTTTCTTGGTATTCAAAATTTTTTATATTTTTTAAAGTTGCGTCCCACTTGGTTTTTTCTATAGATCTAATTACAATATCTTCTTTAGAAAATTCTGATGCAATTTTATCAATTTCTAGTTTTGAATTAACACCATCATTAAAATCAATTTCTAAGTATTTTTCGTCAAGATTTGCTTTATTTATTGAGACATCATTACTTAAAAAGGTAGGATCAAAAAGTCTTTGCTGAGTTCCTTTATCTAAATACTCCTCACCATTAACTCTTTCTCGTAACCAGAATGGGTGAATTTCTTTTTTTTCAGACCCATTGTTAAAATAAACCTTGTTTTCAACTAACTCGATTTTCATAATAGTAAGCTAAGGATTATTTAAAATTTAACTTTAATCAACATAAATTAAATAGTAAGAGTTCATTGTGAAAAAATTTGATACAAAAAAATATCCAATATATGCAAGCTTTTTAAATCAGCTAGCTAAAGATTTAACAAAGTTCTATTACAGTAAATTAGATAAACCATTCAAAATAACTAACAAGCTTAAAGGCAAAGGATATGACCCTGTAACCACATCCGACAAAGCCTTTGAAAAATTTATAAGGTCTAAAATTTCAAAAAAATTCCCTAATCACCAAATTATAGGTGAGGAATATGGTCATAAAAATACCAGAAGTGAGTTTTCATGGGTGATTGATCCAATTGATGGAACTAGATCATACGTTGTCGGTAATCCTAGTTGGAGCAATCTCATTTCATTAAACTTTAATGGAGAACCAATTTTAGGATTAGCAAATTTTCCTAAAATGAGAAAATATTATTTAAACATAGATAAAAATTCAGCATTTGTTTTTGAAAATAATAAAAGAAGAAAACTTAAAGTTAACTCAAAATTAAATTTTACTAATGCAAAATTAGCAGCTGCATTTCACAATCAATTAACTTTAAAACAACAATCTAAAATTAAAAAATTTATTAAAAGAATGCAATTTCCATGTTTTGATGCATTGACTTATTGTCAATTAGCAGAAGGTAGGCTTGAAATGGTTGCACAATGTGCAAATAAGATTTGGGATATTCATCCGATTATGCCAATTGTTAGAGCAAGTGGAGCAATAGTAACTACTTGGGGCAACAAAAACCCTGTTGTTGGAGGAAATATTATTGTTTCAAATAATAAAGCCAATCATAAAAAGATTTTAAAATTATTAAAACCATTAGCTGAATGATACCGGAAAGAGCACAAGTAATTCTAGATTTTTGGTTTAAAGAAACTCCTTCTGAGATGCGTTTTAAAAAAGATGAAAACTTTGATCAAAAAATTAAAGATAAATTTTTAAAAGATTATGAATTAGCTTTTCAAAATGAATATGATGATTGGCAGGATAACCCTATGAGCTGTTTAGCGCTAGTTGTTTTATTTGATCAATTTTCAAGAAATATGTTTAGAAATGATAAAAAGGCTTTTGCACAAGATCAAAAAACTAGGTTGATTGTAAATGATGCAGTTTATTCAGGTTATTTAGAAGCTATGAACGTTAATCAAAGATTGTTTATGTTATTACCATTAATTCATAGTGAAGAAATCAGTGATCATGAAATGGCTTATTACTTGTTAAATAAATATTTAAGAGAGCATGAAGGTTACAACGAAATAAAAAAATTTTGGCAAGATCATACAAAAGTAGTCAGACAATTTCATAGATATCCTCATAGGAATGAAATTTTAGGCAGAGAGTCTACAGAGGAAGAAATAGAATTTTTAAAAGGTCCAAATTCATCTTGGTGAAATGAATTTAGAATTTATTTTTAAAGTTATAGATAAAGATGAATGGCAAAAAGCCAAA
>CACEJN010000042.1 GCA_902559935.1 uncultured Pelagibacteraceae bacterium
AAAAAGAATTAATAGAAATGTAAAAATTGATACAATTAATTCTCAAAGTGATATTGAAGGTCTAAAAATATGACTGATTTAAAAGGTAAAAATATTATTGTTACAGGTGCTTCGGGGGGCATTGGAAATTCGATAATTGAAAAATTAAATCAATCAGGAGCAAATATTTTGGCCTCAGGTACCAGAATAGAAAAACTTGAGGAACTTAAAGGCAAATATGGAAATATTAAAATATTAAAGTTTGATATTTCGCAAAGCGATAAAATTGAGGAATTTGTTGAAAACGCAACCAAAGAACTTGGTGGCAGTTTAGATTGTTTGGTTAATAATGCAGGCATCACCCAAGATAATTTAGCAATAAGGATGCGTCTAGATGAATGGAAAAAAGTAATTGATATTAATTTAACGTCAACTTTTCTAATGAGCAAAACAGCAATTAAAAAAATGCTTAAAAATAAATCTGGTAAGATTGTTAATATTACATCAGTTGTTGGACATACAGGTAATTTAGGACAGGCTAATTATACTGCATCTAAAGCAGGTATAATTGCAATGTCAAAGAGTTTGGCAATAGAATATGCTAAGAAAAATATAAATATAAATTGTATTTCACCTGGTTTTATTAAAACAGCAATGACGGATAAATTAGATGATAAATTTAAAGAGACTATAATATCAAAAATTCCTTCTGCCCGACTAGGGGAACCAGATGATATTGCAAATGCTGTACTTTTTTTATGCTCAAATCAATCAAGTTATATAAATGGTGAAACATTACATGTTAATGGAGGCATGTATATGGCTTGACAAACGAGGTTTTTAAACTATTAAGAATTTATAACAAAAAAGGATCAATATGTCAGAAGACGTTTCAAGCAAAGTAAAAAAAATAGTAGCAGATCACTTAGGAATTGATGAAAACAAAGTAACAGACGAAGCAAGTTTCACAGATGATTTAGGCGCTGACAGTTTAGACACTGTTGAGTTAGTCATGGCCTTCGAAGAAGAGTTTGGGTCTGAAATTTCTGATAGTGAAGCAGAAAAGATTTTAACAGTTGGTGATGCTATTAAATTTATCGAAGGTAAAGCAAATTAGTAAATAAATGCCCTTAAATAAAAATGGGGTAATGATAATTTTATCTTCTCCATCAGGAGCTGGCAAAACAACTTTAGTAAAAATGTTATCTCAAATAGATAACTTTGAAATTTCGGTATCTCATACAACTCGATTGCCAAGAGTGGACGAAAATCCAGGAAGAGATTATTTTTTTATTGATGTAAATGAGTTTCAAAGATTAATTAAAAATCAAGAATTTCTCGAATATGCAAAAGTTTTTAACAATTATTACGGAACTACACGAACACCAGTAATTGACAAATTGGATAAAGGAAAAAATGTATTATTTGATATTGATTGGCAAGGTGCAGATCAAATTAAAAACAAAAAATTAGATTACAAACTAATAACTTTTTTTATTTTGCCACCGAGTAAAGAGGTTTTATACGATAGACTTCAAAATAGAGATATGAAAGATAAAAGAATAGTTGCAGACAGAATGAAACAATTCGAGAGAGATGTTCTTCACTGGATCAATTATGATTATGTAATTATAAACGATCAATTAGATTTATGTTTTGAAAAAATTAATAATCTAATTCAAGCAGAAATGAATAATGGTTCAAAAGATTATGATTTAGAATTTATAAGAAATCATATAAATAAATTAACAAATTAATTTTTCATATTCACTAGCTAACTCATAATACATGTCAATATTTAAGTTTTGTGGTCTTAAATTTAAGTCAAGTTTTAGTTTATTTAAAACAATCTTGTTACCATTAAAAATTTGATTAAAAGGTTTTTTCAACATTTTTCTTCTATGATTAAAAAATACTCTTGTAACTTTTTCGAGATTTCTAGGGTCTTTAAGCTTGTGATAATTTTTTTTGGGACTGAAATATAAAATAGTACTGTCTATTTTTGGTTTTGGTGAAAATGCCTCTGGCTTTACATCAGATATTTTTTTGATATTAAGTTTCCAATTAGCTAAAACTGATAATCTACCATATTCTGATGTATCATATTTTGCAAGAATTCTCTCAGCAACCTCTTTCTGAAACATTAATATTAAGTGATCGAACCAAAAATTATTTTTTAAATTTATAATCCATTTACTCAAGATTTCTGTAGATATGTTGTAAGGTAAGTTGCCAAATACTGTTATCTTATCTTTTGATAAAATCTTTTCATCAATTTTTAGAATATCTTCATTAATAATTTTAATTTGATTGTTAAAAATTTTGTCAAGATATTTAACTAAATCATTATCCTTTTCTATTACAATAAATTTTTTTGGATTTTTATTAAGTATAAGTGATGTTAGGTTTCCACTTCCTGGCCCAACTTCCAAAACTGTTTTTCCTTCAATTGGAACAATATTAACGATTTTTTCTAAAATATTTTTATCAGTCAGAAAATTTTGACCTAGACTTTTTTTTGCTCTAATCAATTTCTATCCAAAAAGGTAATTGCCTTAATTAAACTAAGCGGATTTGATTTATTTTTACCTATCATGTTCTCATTTGGTCCATGGTCCGGAGAAATTCTTATAAACGGAAGTCCAACAGTAATATTTATTGCATCGAACTCATATAGCGATTTTAATGGCCCTAATACCTGGTCATGATACATTCCGATGATTACATTAAAATTTTTACGATTATTTTTTAGAAATATTGTATCTGCAGCATATGGTCCAGAAACCCTGTATCCAGATTTAATTAATCGATTTATTGCAGGCTTTATTATTTTTTCATCTTCTTTCTTTGTAAAACTTTCACAGTGAGGGTTTAAACCAGTAATAGCAATTTTGGGTTTATACCCCAGGTGATCTTTATAAAAATTACTAATTAGAATTGTTTTCTCTAATATTGTTTTTTTATTTATTTTTTTTGAAACTTTATTTATAGGCAAATGTGTTGTTATAGGACAGACTGATAGTTTTTTATTATATATCAACATTGCTTTTTTTTTTGTTGCAGTCATATGAGAAATATATTCAGTAATTCCTAAAAATTTATTTTTTAAAAATGTTTTTTTTGAGATTGGTCCGTTAACTAATTTAAATGAA
>CACEJN010000043.1 GCA_902559935.1 uncultured Pelagibacteraceae bacterium
CCAGAAATTTCACCTGCTGCAACACCTAATCCTAATGTACAAATTGCAAAATAATGTCCTCTTAGTCCTAAAATAGAGTACCCAATTAAACCTGCTACAATAGTTGGTACAACTGCAGCAACTATCAATCCGACAGCCATGCCCTGAAAAAATTGTGCAGGAGTATGCACAAAAGTTTTCTCTCCACCGCTTTCAGTCCACTCAGCTAGCGGGAAAAACATTCCAACTTGCACAGAAGCACATAGATACATACCAAGACCGTAAAAGAGAATATTTCCAAATGAATTATACCCCATTTCACCACCTTGAATATTCCAGGTAGTTGCAAGAACTATTAATACACATAGTATTGATAACTGAACTTTAAAAGCTGGAAATACAAATGGAGCCGCTATACCAAAGATCAAAATCCCAATGTACAAAATTAAATTATTTTTCATTATTTTAAGTACTCTCTTTTTCTAGAAAGCTTAAATCTTCTGTAAATAAGTATTAAAACTAAAAGCAAAAATACTGATCCTATTCTAAATTCTGTTCCTAAAATATAATCAGCAAATTCCTCAAATACACCCAGTCCCATTCCTGACATTGCTACACCAGGTAAATTTCCAAGTCCTGCAACAATTACGATCATAAAAGATCTTATTGTGTAAGGTAAACCCATATAAGGATGTATAGTAAATGTTATAGATATTAAAGCACCTGCAACACCACAAAGTGCAGCATTAATTCCAAATGTTGCTGCATAAACTTTTTCTGTATCTACGCCTAATATCTTCGCTGCTCTTGCATTTTGTGCTGTAGCCCTAATAGCACGTCCAAGTTTAGATTTTTTCATATAAATTACTAAACAAATTGCAAATAAAATACTTATAAACGCGGAAAATATTTTTGAATTCGGCAACACAACATTATTATTAAATAACATAGTTGTTCCATAATCTGAATTTGCAAGAACAACATCTGCTCCAAATGCAAAGTTCATTAATTGCATGAAAAGAATACTTATTCCAAAAGTCGCTAAAATAGAGATGAATAAATCCCTATCTACTACTTTATTAATTACAAGTTTGTAAATTGCTATTCCAACAAAATACATTATTACTGGAGCAACGATTACTCCCCAGGCTGGATGAATTCCATATAGATACATAAAATAAGCAATGTATCCGCCTAATATAACAAGATCTCCTTGAGCAATATTAATTATATTCATCACACCCCATTGAAGTGCCATGCCATATGCTATCAATGCAAATAAAATTCCAAGTAAAATTCCATCCAAGCATGCTTGAACAGAAATCATTGGATATTGGAAGACCATGAAATCCATATTGAACCCTTTAAAAAAATACCCCCTATATATAATATATTAGGGGGTATTTATAGATTTGTTTTTATCTTTTAGACCAAGAAGGAATTGGGTGAATTAACTTAGCTGATGCCCATTTAGTTGGAGCAACAACTTTATTTTCACATTTTCCTGCATCGTCACACATTACTTGGAAAAGTACCATTGGCTTGTCAACATTCTGACCACCAGGTGCAAATTTTATGTTTCCATAAAAAGTTTGCATGTTAGTAGCTGCAAGAGCATCTCTTACTTTCTTTTGATCAAAAGAATTCGCTCTCTCGAATGCATCTTTAAATACCAATAGAGCAGCTGAAGATTCTGCTGCTTGATATGGAGGTGCATAACCAAACTCTTTAGTAAAGTCTGCATCATAAGTCATACCATCTTTAAAGAAATCATCTTTGTAAGTAAGTGTTTTATGCCACTGAGAAGCGCATAAAGCATATTGAGAGTTTTTACCATGTTGCTTTGATAATTTGGCTGCATCGCAGTGAGTCATAGCTAACATTGGAACATCTACCTTCATCTCAGATATTTGTCTGATAGCAGTTAGAGCACCTTTAGTATGACCTGATACAACAAGCACATCTGGTTTCATTTGTTTTACTTTAACCAATGTAGCAGCCATATCATTAAGCTCTTTTGGTAATTTATCATCAATTACTTTTTTAGAGCCAGTTCTCTTAATTGCATCTAACACACCAAGTCTTACATCTTGAGAAAATGCATCTTGTTCAAACGCCATTGCAACAGTAACTCCTTTTCCATTATTCTTTTCAACTGCTAGATCTATAGCAACATCAAGATATAAGTTAGCAGGAGCTAATACAGCAAATAGATATTTGTAACCTTTTGTAAACAAAGATCTAGATGCACCATTTGCTTCAACCATTGGAACACCATATTTTTCAGTCACTGGCGCAATTGCTTTAGTTAAACCAGAACTGTAAGGGCCAAGCATAAACTCAACACCATCTTGTGAAATTAATCTTTCTGCAAGCTGCGCAGCTCTCTTAGGGTTTGACTCATCATCGTAATAAATAATGTCAAACTTATAAGTCTTTCCACCAACTTTAACACCACCCATGCTGTTAATTCTGTCAACGGCCATGTTATAACCGTTTTGAGTATGAACACCATTAGATGAATATTTACCAGTTAATGAAATTGCAGCACCTAAAATAATTTTATCACCAACGACTTTTGCAAAAGATGCAACTGAAGTTGAAAATAAAATTACTAATGCAGAAACAAAACTTAAAATTATTTTATTCAATTTCATTTTATTTCCTCTTTAATTAATTAATTATGTGATGATTAAATAAAGAAATTTAATTTTATGCAAGTAGCAATAAGGACCATAAATGATTTAATATTGTTGAGTTACAACAATTATTGCAGCAATAACTACTAAAACACTCGCAGAAATTGTATTAATTGTTTTTGGATTAGCAGTTATCCATTTTATTAATTTTTGTGCTAGCATTGCATAGCCAATCAAAGATAAAAAATCTAAAACGATGTAAGTTGTAATTAAAATTACAAATTGAACCAATAAATTAGAATTAAAGTCAATAAATTGAGGAAAAATAAAAGGAAAAAACATCCAAGCCTTAGGGCTTGTAC
>CACEJN010000044.1 GCA_902559935.1 uncultured Pelagibacteraceae bacterium
AAAATTTCAAATATTATTAAGGAATCTTTAAAAAATACAAATTTTGATGATCAATTGGCTGAAAATAGCCTTTCTGTGCCATTAAAAGAAGCTAGAGAAAAGTTTGAAAAGGAGTATTTAACTATTCAACTGAAAAAATTTAATGGAAATATTTCAAAAACAGCAAACTTTGTTGGAATGGAAAGAAGTGCATTGCATAGAAAATTAAAAGGTTTAGGCATCAAAGAATTTAATTAGATGAATATAATCATTTGTGGAGCTGGAAGAGTAGGGTTCACTATAGCTAAACAGCTAAGTGAACAAGGTCATTCTATAACTGTTATCGACCCATCTAGTGAAGATATTCAAAAAATTGATGATGCATTGGATGTTAAAGCTATAGTAGGAAAAGGTACTTATCCTTCTATACTAGAAAAAGCTAACGCAGCTGAGACTGACATGATTATAGCAGTTACTAGAAATGATGAAATTAATATGCTTATTTGTCAAATAGCATTTTCAATTTTTAAAATTCCAAAAAAAATAGCAAGAATAAGATCTCAAGATTACTTAAATCCAAAATTTACAAGAGTATACAATAAAGAAAATTTACCTATTGATGTAATTATCTCTCCTGAAATTGAGATTGCAAAATCAATACAAAGAAAACTTGAGGCTCCTGGAGCACTAGATAGTGTACCGTTTGCTGATAATAAAATCAGATTATTGGAAATTTTAATTAATGAAAATTGTAAATTAATTGATATCAAACTTAACGATTTAACAAAAAAACACCCTAATTTAGATGCAAACATTATTGGAATAATTAGAGACGAAAAATTTTTGATCAGTTAGAACTCTTAATATTTTAGATTGTATATCTAATGGTATTTCTGAAACTTGATCAATTAAAAGTGTTCCTTTGTTAGCTTTTTCAAGTGCGCCATATGAGATAGAGCCATTTTCTTTTTCTTCGCCAAATAATTCTAATTCATACTTGTTGATATCTAATAAAGCACCATTAAGGACAATAAATGGATCTTTGTTTCTTAAAGAAGCTTTATGGATTTTTCTAGCAATTAATTCTTTTCCTGAACCTGAAGGACCACTTATAAAAACTCTACTTTCAGTAACTGAAATTTTATTTATTTGATCAATTATATTTACTATATTTTTGCTCTTTCCAATTAATTCATAAGATGAAAATAATTTACTTTCATATTCTTTATTTTGTTTTTTTAAATTAAAGTTTTCAACTGCTCTTTTAACAAAGTTAAGTAATCTTTCCTGATCAAATGGTTTTTCTATAAATTCAAATGCTCCATGCTGCAAAGATTTGACAGCCATTTCAATGTTTGCATGACCAGAAATAATTATAACAGGTATATCTTTATTTTTAGATTTAATATGTGAAAGAAGCTCAATACCATCATTATCTCCCTTATCTAATTTAACATCAAGAATTGCAACATCGGGTAATTTTTTATCTATTTCAGCAAGTGCTTGGTTATAATTTGCTGCTAAACGAGTTTTATAACCAGCATCTATAATTAATTCATTAATTATATTTCTGATATCAGCATTATCATCTACAATTAAAATTTCTTCACTCATTATTGTTTTAAAAATGTAATATTTATTTTTGCGCCATTTTTAATTGGTATAAAATCTATTTTTCCATTGTGATCATTAATTATTTTATTAACTATTGATAATCCTAAACCTGTTCCATTTTTCTTGGTTGTGAAATACGGATTAAGAATATCTTTAATATTATTTTTTAACTCACTAAAACCAATGCCATTGTCTTCTATAGTTGCACTTATGTGGCTATCATCTTCAGTAAGTTCAATAGCAATTTTTTTGCTGAAATTGTTGTTGTTTTGAGCTTTTTGATTGATACTTTCAATAGAATTTTTGATCAGATTTAGAAATACTCTACTTATTTGCTCTTTATCACTGTCTAACATAATTTTTTCAAAATCTTTTTTAAGAGTAATGTCGATAGAATTATCTAATTCTTTAAGTAAATTTATATTTTCATGAATTATAGCTACTAAATTATTTCCTCTAAATATTGGTTTAGGCATTCTTGCAAAGTCGGAAAATTCGTTAATCAATTTTTCGATTTGTTTAATTTGGTTGTTTATAATTTTCAGATTATCTTTAAAATTTTCAATTTCACTTTCCTGTAATTGCTTAGAATATTTATTTTTTAATCTATCTATAGTTAATTGAATAGGTGTAAGTGGATTTTTAATTTCATGAGCAAGTTTTCTAGCTAAACTTCCCCACGCTTCGTGCCTTTCATTAATAATTAACTTTTCTTGCTGGCTTTTTAGCCTATCTATCATTAAATTGAAATTTTTATTTAAAGTTTCTAAATCTTTATCAGTCTTAACTTCAGGGACTTTTGAATCAAAATTTCCTTCTCCAATCGATGTTGAGGCAAGAATTAGGTTATTGATAGATCTAAAAAACCTAGATGAAAATCTGATTGCGATAGATATAGAAACAAATAATAAAACACTAACAACTATAATATAAATAATAGCAAATGAGATTTTAATTCCGGTACTTTTTTCCTCAACGGTATAGTAAAAGTTAATTGCCTCTTGAGACTCAGTTAAATATCTAGAAATATCTTTGTCTAAATACTTGACTACATATAAAAATCTATCTTTAAAATTTTGTAGCCTCATTATTGCTGCTGAGATATTTTCTGGTGCATTTATAATTTTGAGTGGCCTATCATCATCTAAAACTAAATTAAGAGCTTCATCAACTGGAGGTATGTAAGATTGTCTATCTCTTAATGTTGTAAATAAAAGTTTTTTATCAGTGTCAATGATATGGATTTCATCGACATTTCTAATTAATTTTTGTGTATCTAAAAATCTTTTATATTCATTTGAATTATTATTTAAGAACTTTCTACTTTTATTGGTATCAAAAGCTATGAGAACGATATCTGATTGAATTTTGTTTCT
>CACEJN010000045.1 GCA_902559935.1 uncultured Pelagibacteraceae bacterium
GATTAGAAAATATTCTGATCGTTTAGCGGTGGAAACAATGACATCTGGAATAGATAGTAATTTTAGAAAATTATTTAATTACATTTCAGGCAGAAACGATACTCAAGAAAAAATTAAAATGACAACTCCAGTTACCCAAGTTGAGAAAAATGGAAATATGAGTATGCAATTTTATTTACCATCTAAATTTAACTCAGAAAATGTACCAAATCCAAGTAGGGAAGATGTTAAAATAGTTAATATTGAAGGAGGATACTATGCAGTACTCAGGTATTCTGGACGAGCATCAGATGGAAATTTTATTAAACATAAAGAAATTTTTTCAATCTTATTAATTAGTTCGTGATCTTTTTTTTTTAAAATATCTCCAAGTCTTACTATTGCTTTTCCTATTTTTGGATTGGTGCTAACTAAATCTTTTACTTCAGGTCCTAAAATATCTAAATCTTCAAATAAACTGTCATCTAAAATTTCGGAAATAGTATTTTGAAGATTAATATCTGTTTTTGAAGTAAGATCTGATAACTGAATATTTAATCTTTCACATAAGTTTAATAGTAGATCGCCATCAATTTTTCTTTTTCCACTTTCAATAAGATTTAAATAACTTGGAGAAATGTTTAAATCTTCTGCTAATTTATTTGCTTGAAGACCAAGCTGTCTTCTAAAAGACTTGATTTTAGGCCCTATTTTTAAATCTATTTGACTCATATTTACTATTTGTAAATTTTGTAAATTTATTTTTACAATATTTTTTCCTTATTTACAAAGCTTTTTAACGTTTTTTATAGATTTTGTAAATTCTGTAAAATATATAATTTACATGGATAAAAATTTAAAAAGCACAGAAAATGAAGCTCAAATCATCAAAAAAGAGGACTTAGATCTGCACAACAGTAGAGGAATCTATATGCGAGATGATCATTGTGATTGGGGTTCAAGTGGAATGAGTGAGCTAATCAAAGCCCTAGACGATAACAACTAATTCATTCTTCTTATTCAATTTTCTAAATTAAAACACAAAGGAAACTAAAAAATGAGTGCAGAAAAAATCTCATACGACTTAAAAAGATTTGCTGGAATAAAAAGAGACTATACAGAGGAAGAAGTTGAAAGATTAAGAGGCTCAATTAAAATTGAATATTCTTTGTGTAAAAACCAATCACAAAAACTTTGGAAACTTTTAAATTCTGAACCCTATGTAAATACACTTGGGTCTCTATCGGGTAATCAAGCTGTACAACATGCAAAAGCTGGTTTAAAAGCAATTTATTTAAGCGGATGGCAAGTTGCTGCCGACGCTAATACAGCTGGTGAAATGTATCCAGATCAATCTTTATATCCATATGACAGTGCGCCAAAATTAGTTGAGTCTATGAACAATTCTTTAATCAGAGCTGATCAAATTCAACATATGGAAATGCAGGATGGTGATATGAAAATTGAGGAAAAAGTAGATTATATGCTGCCTATTATTGCTGATGGTGAAGCTGGATTTGGTGGTCCATTAAATGTATTTGAATTAACTAAAAAATTTATAAGAGCAGGTGCTGCAGGTGTACATTTTGAAGATCAACTAGCTAGTGAAAAAAAATGTGGTCACATGGGTGGAAAAGTGCTTGTTCCAACTGGTACCATGGTCAAAAACTTAAAAGCTGCAAGATTAGCTGCTGATATTGCAGAAGTTCCACTAATTATTTTAGCTAGAACAGATGCGAATGCTGCAAAACTAATTACAAATGATTTTGACGAAAATGATAAACCATTTTTAACAGGTGAAAGATCTCCTGAAGGTTTTCATTATGTAAAAGATGGAATTGAACAAGCTATCTCTAGAGGTTTAGCTTATGCACCTTATGCTGATTTAATTTGGTGTGAAACAGCAACGCCTAATTTAGCAGAAGCTAAAAAGTTTGCTGATGCTATACATGAAAAATTTCCTGGAAAACTTTTAGCTTATAATTGTTCACCTTCTTTTAATTGGAAAAAACATTTAAGCGATGATGAAATTGCTTCATTCCAACAAGAAATTGCAAAAATGGGTTATAAATTTCAATTTATAACTCTTGCTGGTTTTCATACTCAAAATATTGCAATCTTTGAGCTTGCTGAAAAATACAGAAAAGAAGGTATGACTGCATACTCTAGAATTCAACAACAAGAATTTGCTCGAGAAAAAGATGGTTATACTAGTGTTAAACACCAAAGAGAAGTTGGTACATCTTATTTTGATGCAGTATCAAATACTATCAGTAGCGGCCAAAGCTCAACTACAGCGATGGCTGGATCCACTGAATCAGAACAGTTTTAAAAAAATAACTTCCCTCTCCATTTTTTTAGTAGCCCTTAAAAGGGCTATTTTTTTGTTTGTAAATATTTTAAAGATATTGTTATAAATGCCTTAAATGGAAGATGATTATTTAAAAAATTTAATAAAAGAAGTTAATATTTTACTTAGTAAAAATCTGTTTAAAGATGCTCTTCAATTTGCAACCCTTAATTGTATTAAAAACCCCAAAATACAAACTAGTCCTTTTTTTCATAATATTTTAGGTCTTATTCATTTGAATCTGAAAGATTGGGAGACTTCGATTAAATGTTTCGAAAAATCAATCGAAATAGATAGAAAATTTACACCTGCTTATTTTAACCTTGGTATTGCTAAATATGATTTAGGTGACCTTAAAAATTCTTATGAGCATTTTGTTAAAGTTATTGAATTTGACAAAGAAAACAAAAGAGCTGAGGAAAACATAATCAAAATACTAAATTGTATAGATTTAGATAAAAAAGAAAATTCTTTAACAACTGCTAATCATGAATTGCAGAAAATTAATCTAGATATTGATTTTGATAAAAAAATTTCAAATGAAAAAATAATTGAGATACTAAATAAATCAAAATCTGTAATATCAAAGTTTATACCTAA
>CACEJN010000046.1 GCA_902559935.1 uncultured Pelagibacteraceae bacterium
AAGCAGAAAAAAGAGATCACAGAAAATTAGGTAGAGAAATGGATTTATTTCATTTTAGAGAAGAAAGCCCTGGCTCAGTATTTTGGCATGAAAGAGGATGGAGTTTGTTTCAAAAGCTCATTAACTACATGAGAAGCAGACAAGATGCAGCTGGTTATAAAGAGGTCAATACTCCAGAGGTACTAGATAGACAACTATGGGAAAAATCTGGGCATTGGGAAAAATATGGAGAAAACATGTATACTTCTGAAACACCAGATGAGAAAGTTTTTGCAATTAAACCAATGAATTGCCCTGGTCATATCCAGGTATTTAATCAAGGCTTAAAAAGTTATAGAGATCTTCCGTTACGTTTTGCTGAATTTGGGAAAGTTCACCGTTATGAGCCATCAGGCGCTTTACATGGGTTATTAAGAGTAAGAGCCTTTACTCAAGATGATGCTCATATTTTTTGCACTGAAGATCAAATTACTAGCGAATGTTTAATTGTTACAAATTTAATACTAGATATTTATAAGGACCTTGGTTTTGAAAATGTGATTCTAAAATATGCAGATAGGCCAGAAGTAAGAGTTGGTGATGATTCAGTTTGGGATAAAGCAGAAGCCTCTTTACTTGAAGCTGTTAAAGCGTCTAAGTTAGAATATACTATTAATAAAGGTGAAGGTGCATTTTATGGTCCTAAAATTGAATTTGTTTTACGAGATGCAATCGGCAGAGATTGGCAATGTGGAACGTTGCAAGTAGATTTAAATTTACCTGGAAGATTAGATGCTTCTTATGTTGACAAAGATGGAACTAAAAAAGTTCCTGTGATGTTGCATAGAGCATTATTTGGTTCTCTAGAGAGATTTATTGGAATTTTAATTGAAAACTATGCAGGTAAGTTTCCATTTTGGATATCTCCTTTGCAGACTATGGTAATACCTATTTCAGAGGAATTTAACGATTATGCAGTCAAGGTATCAAATAAAATTAAAAATGCAGGCATAAGTTCTGCAGTAGATTTAAAAAATCATAATTTAAATTATAAAATAAGAGATCATTCCTTAGCAAAAATACCGCTTTTATTAATTTGTGGTAAAAAAGAAGTTGACTCCAATTCAGTAACGATTAGAAGATTGGATTCTAATAAACAAGAAAATATGGATATAGATCAATTCTTAAAAACATTCTCTGCTTTAAACAAAGCATCATCAAACTAAGTGGCAGATTTCAAACAAAATTACTTCCAAAGGAGAACCAAAGATAGAGGGCCAAGATCTAATAATAGAATTACCTCTCCTGATGTTCAGGTTATAGCAAGTGATGGCGAAAACCTTGGAGTGTTGAATACTAATGAAGCTATTTCAATGGCAAAAAACCAAGGTTTAGATTTAATTGAAATAGCACCTAATACAAATCCTCCAGTATGTAAAATAATGGATATAGGTAAATATAAGTATGATGCTCAAAAAAAAGCAAATCTTGCGAAGAAAAAACAAAAAATTATCTCTTTAAAAGAAATTAAAATGAGACCTGTTACTGAAACTCATGATTATGAGTTTAAAGTCAAAAATGCTAAAAAATTTATAGCTAAAGGAGATAAGGTCAAATTTACTATAAGATTTAAAGGTAGAGAACTTCAGCATTCTCATCTAGGAAATGAACTAATGGGCAAAATTAAAGAAGATATGAAGGATATCGGCAAGGTAGAATTGCACCCCAAG
This sequence comes from uncultured Pelagibacteraceae bacterium, assembly GCA_902559935.1. Lineage (GTDB taxonomy): Bacteria > Pseudomonadota > Alphaproteobacteria > Pelagibacterales > Pelagibacteraceae > Pelagibacter. The sequence continues at coordinate 1,710 of CACEJN010000046.1, forward strand.
TTCGATGGGAAACAAATGATCATGGTAATTCAACCTTTATAAGCCTTAATAGAGGTTGTAAAATTATATCTTTCTTTGTATAAGTCCGCAGAATTATGCCAAAACTAAAAACAAAAAGCTCAGCAAAAAAAAGATTTAAAATATCCGCTAAGGGCAAAGTTATTTCTGCTCAAGCAGGTAAAAGACATGGCATGATTAAAAGAACGAATTCACAAATAAGAAAACTTAGAGGCACCACAACATTGTCTAAACAAGATGGAAAAATTGTTAAGTCATACATGCCTTACAGTTTAAGAGGTTAATAATGGCAAGAGTCAAAAGAGGTGTAACTAGTAAAGCTAAACATAAAAAAGTTTTAAAAGCTGTAAAGGGTCAATGGGGTAGAAGAAAAAATACCATTAGAGTTGCTAAGCAAGCAATGGAAAAATCTATGCAATACGCTTACAGAGACAGAAGAAATAAAAAAAGAGATTTTAAATCATTGTGGATACAGAGAATCAATGCTGGAGTAAGAGCTGAAGGCTTAACTTATTCAAAATTTATCAATGGATTAAATAAATGTGGTATTGCAATAGATAGAAAAATTCTTGCTGAAATTGCTTACGATAGCCCAGAAGCGTTCAAAACAATTGTACAAAAAGCTCAATCAGCTTTAAATTAATCTTCGCTATTGTTTTTATTTCTTAAGGAAATAATCTACTAATATGTCAGAGATAAAAAATATTAGAAATCAGTTTATATCAAAGTTAGAAAATGATTTAAGCATTGATCAAATAAATGAAATCAAAACAGAACTCTTTGGTAAAAATGGACTAATTTCATCAAAATTTAAAACAATAGGTTCAATTCCAGAGACTGAAAGAAAAAAATTTGCATCAGATTTAAATCAAGCTAAAGACGAACTTCAGAATTTGATAACTTCTAAAATTGACGAGATAGAAGGAAAAAAGATAAACGAAAAATTAGAAAAAGAAAAAGTTGATATAACTTTACCTGAAAGACCATTCGTTAGAGGAAAAGTTCATCCAGTATCACAAACTATTGATGAAATTTCATCTATTTTCTCTGAAATAGGATTTAGTGTTGAGGAGGGCCCTGATGTTGAAAATGAATATAACAACTTTACTGCTTTAAACACACCGGACAATCATCCAGCAAGAGATATGCATGATA
>CACEJN010000047.1 GCA_902559935.1 uncultured Pelagibacteraceae bacterium
TTTTTCTTAATTGTAAAACTTCTCTTTTAGTTAAGTAAGTTCCTGTAGGATTGTTTGGGTTAGCTATAAACACAATTTTAGTTTTTTTTGTTATTTTTTTTAAAATTTCATTTACTGAAACTTTAAAATTAATTTCTTTTGCAAATACAACTTTTGCACCAACAATTTTTGAATAAATTCTGTACATTAAAAAACTATACTCAGGTACTACAACCTCATCTTTTGGGTTTAAAAACAACTGACAGAGCATTTGAATAACTTCATCTGAACCTGCTCCACAAATAATTTTCTCAGAATTACATTTATAAGCTTTAGATATTGCTTTTCTTAAATTTTGAGATTTTCCATCTGGATATTTATCTAAATTTAAATTTTTTTTTGATATTATTCTCTTTGCTTTAGGACTCATACCTAAAGCAGACTCATTCGCAGAAAGCTTAATTACGTTCTTAAGTTTCTTAACTTTTGATTTACCAGGCTTATAGGCCTCAATATCAAATCTTTTGAAATTTGGAGTTGTCATTTTTTTTAATTTATGTGCTCTTTATAGATAAAATTACAAAATTTTATAGAGAATAAGAGGATTTTTTAAAAAATTGACATAATAAATAAGTTCTAGTAAAAAAATTATGCGCTGATTTAACTGAATTGCGAGCGCTTAAAAAAAACCGCTAAAATAGTTTTTTTTCTCACAATTCGAAACAGTCAAAAACTATGAATACTGAGAAAAACATAAAAACTTTAATTGTAAAGAAACCACTAAAATTAGACTGTGGAAAGACCATAAAAGATTTTCCAATAGCCTATGAAACTTACGGTTCACTTAATTCAAAAAAAGATAATGCAATATTAGTTTTTCATGCTCTAACAGGAGATCAATTTGTAACCGGAATAAACCCTGCAACAAACAAAGAGGGTTGGTGGAGTTATGCAGTAGGTCCTGATAAGGCTATCGATACAAATAAATATTTTGTTATTTGCTCTAACGTAATTGGTGGATGTATGGGATCATACGGACCAAGTCATAAAGATCCTGATCAAAAAATTTTTGGAACAAATTTTCCAGTAATTACAATTAATGACATGGTGAATGCTCAATATAATTTACTTGATCATTTTGGTATTGATAAACTATTTTCTATAACTGGTGGTTCAATGGGAGGTATGCAAGTCCTTCAATTTATTAGTAACTTTCCTGATAAATCTAAAACAGTGATACCGATAGCAACCACATCTAGTCATTCAGCACAAAATATCGCTTTTAACGAGCTAGGTAGACAAGCTATTACAGCTGATAGTAACTGGAAAGATGGGAATTATACATCAAACGAAACTAATCCCGGAAAAGGATTGGCAGTAGCTAGAATGGCAGCTCATATTACATATTTATCTAAAAAAGGTTTGCAGGAAAAATTTGGAAGAAAGTTACAAGAAAGAGAAGATCTTAAATTTGGATTTGATGCTGATTTTCAAATAGAAAGTTATTTGAGATATCAGGGTTCAGTTTTCGTAGATAGATTTGATGCAAATAGTTATCTTTATATCACTAGAGCTATGGATTATTTTGATTTAGCAAAACAATTCAATGGTAATCTTTCAGAAGCATTTAAAAATACAAACGCGAAATTTTTTATAATTTCATTTACTTCAGATTGGCTTTATCCAACCCAAGAAAACAAAGATATTGTGATTGCTTTAAACTCAATAGGAGCTGATGTTGGATTTGTAGAAATTGAGTCGGATAAAGGTCACGACTCCTTTTTACTAGACGTTCCTGATTTCTTGAGTGCACTTAAAAACTTTTTAGATAAATCTTACGAAGAAAATTAATTATGAAAAATGAATTTCAGGTAATAGCAGATTTAATAGAAAAAGATAAGAAAGTCTTAGATGTAGGTTGTGCTGATGGAACTTTGATGAAATTTTTAAAGGATAATAAAAACATAAATATAAGAGGATTAGAAATTTCAAAAGAAAGAGTGCAAGAATGTATTGCAAAAGGTTTAACTGTAATTGAAGGAAATGCTGAAAAAGATTTAAAACAATTTCCAGACAAATCATTTGATTATGTTATTTTAAGTCAAACCCTTCAAGCTTTTCTTAATCCTGAATTGGTTTTAGATGAACTTTTAAGAGTTGGAAAAAAAGCAATAGTTACAATTCCTAATTTTGGATATTGGAAAGTAAGATTTCATTTATTATTTAAAGGTACAATGCCGATTACAAAAACATTACCAGATGAATGGTATAACACTCCGAATTTACACATGTGCACAATCAAAGATTTTTTTCATTTTGTAAAATCAAAAGATATAAAGATTTTTAAATCACTCGCTTTAAACAATCTTAATAAATCAACAATAAATGAGAGTAATTTAGGCGTTAAAAATTTGTTTGCAGATCTTGGTATATTTTTGATAGAAAAATAAAATGCGTATTGAAATTATACCTTGTCTTCAAGACAACTATAGCTATTTAATAGTAGACGAAAGTAACAATTCTGCGTGTATTGTAGATCCCAGTGAGGCTGAGCCAATAATAAATTTCCTAAAGAATAAAAATATAAAATTAAAATACATTCTTAATACTCATCATCACCATGATCATATTGGAGGAAATCAAGAATTAAAAAAAAAATATGGATCAGTTGTTGTGGGTTTTAAAGGAGACTCGAAAAGAATACCAGAGATAGACATATTGTTAGAAGATAATCAAATATGGAAAGCCGAAAACTTTGAAGCTAAAATTATGCATATACCTGGACATACTTCAGGCCATATTTGTTTTA
>CACEJN010000048.1 GCA_902559935.1 uncultured Pelagibacteraceae bacterium
TGTGACCAACTTTTGAAACGAAATTAGGAGTAGTTCTCGAGCCCACAAAGTAACCAACATAATACCCAGACATAAAGATACCAGTTGTAAAAACGCTAAAATCTTCAAGCACTGATCGAATACCCATAATTTGCATTTGCAATCCATGAGCAATCATCATTACTCCTATTCCTATAAATAGAGCCCAAGACTTTTTTACTTCTTTTTGCATTTGTAATTTCTAAGTTTAAATAATTGCTGGCTAAGTAGTTTTGGTTTGTGTTTTTTTTATGGCCAGTAAAGAATGAATTGCTATCGTAATAATGATAACGATACCTCCATAGATAGTCTCGTTAGAAGGTTGTTCTTTAATAACCATCCAAACCCATATTGGTCCAAGTATAGTTTCTAGTAGGAAAAATAGATTAACCTCAGCTGCAGTTATAAATCTTGGTGCTATGGTGACCAAAACAAATGGTATGGCTACACACATCACACACATTAAAGGTATATAAAAAAGATCATTTCCTACTAACGCAAAGTCTTTAACAAAGAAAAAAGCAAAAATTGCAACACATGATTTTCCAATTACTGCAGCAGGTACTAAATCAGTAGATTTTGCATATCTTGCAATATTTGCGTTACAGGCTAATCCGAAAGAAGTTATTAAACCAAATAAATCTCCATAAAAATTACCAAGACTTAAAGAGTCGTAAAAAATATAAACACAAGCAATAAAGGTAATTATTATAGCGACCCAAGTCTTATTATCTGGTTTTTCTTTTAAGAAAATAGCCCCTAAGATTGCTGAGAGCATTGGCGCAAGAGCTACCATTAACAAAGTATTTGCTACATTAGTATTTTGAATTGAAATAATAAAAGTAATATTACAAATAGAAAAACTAATTACATAAAAAATGCCTGGATAACCAATTTTAAACAGAGCTTTTAAGAAATTATTTTTATAAAATAAAATAAGACCAATTAGAACTACCACAAAGGGTATTGCTCCTCTGTAAAAAAGCATCCCCCAAGTATCAATATTCGATAATCTAATTAGCAAAGAGTCAGGAGTTATAAACATAACTCCTATAAAAGCCATCAAAGAACCTTTTTGCTGATTAGTTAAATTGTTCACGCTTTAAGTTCTTTCCAAAAAGTTTTAGCTAAATTTTTTCCCGATAGATCATAAAGTGTTTTAAGTCCAGTTGGAGACGTTACATTTATATCTCCATTTAGTTTTTGATCTATAAAATCAATTCCTGCAAAAAAAATATTTTCTTTTTTTAAATCTTTTGCAATTAGTTTTGAAATTTTAATTTCTTTATTTGTTAATTTTATATTAGTTGGTTTTGCTCCTTTACTCATATTACTTAAAATTGAACCTTTCTTTGGAACCCTTGAAATTGCACCACATACTTTCCCGTTAATAATAAAAACTCTTTTATCTCCCTTACTTATTCTAGGAAGAAATTTTTGACACATGATATGGTCATGTTTTTTTATAAATTTTTTAACTAATTTTGAACTAAATTTAGCTAGTAAATGAATATCATTTCCACTGAAACTATGAATGGGTTTTAAAATTACTTTTTTATTTTTTTTGAAAAATTTTTTTATTTCATCCATATTTTGAGTAAAAATAGTAGCTGGCATGTATTTTTGATATTTAGATGAATATAATTTTTCAGAAATATTCCTTACAGAGGTAGGGTTGTTAATTATTTTAACTTTAGTCTTAATTGTATCCAAAATGTATGTTGTTGAAATATACTCAAGATTAAAAGGTGGATCTTGGCGAATAAGAATAAATTTACATTTTGTTAAGTCTAGATTTTGTTTTTTTATGATTTTATAGAATTTTTTATTGGTATAGTTAAATTTAATATAAAAACCCTTGGCTGTAATTTTTGAATTAACAACCGATAAGTCTTTTGGATTGTAATAGAAAATTTTATATTTTTTGTTCTGAATTTCGTTTGCTAAAAAAACACTTGTATCCGTTAAAGGATTTAGTTTAGAAGGATGGTTTCCTTGAACAGCAACAATTTTATTTGTCATACAATTCGTCTAAATTTTCGTTTTTTGAAAATTTACTAATCATATGATCTGCGTTTGTTGTCTTATTATCAATTATTTTTTGTAGATGGTTAAGAAATACGGTCTCGTTATTACCTTTTTTACTTAAAACATCTCTTTTCTCTAAACCTTTTCTTGAAAGATCTAAAAGTGTAGATGACCAATAAAGAAGATCTTTACCCATTAATTGAGTATTAAATCCCTTTTGTGGCGCCTCTAGATAAGCGTTAATTATTTTATCTTTATCCCATGTTGAAATTAGCTCATGAACTTCATCTAAATTTCCATAAAGCATACCAATATTGAAAGCTGGTCCCGCACATAAACAATCCCAACCACAGGTATCCATTGATCTTAATTCAATATATTTCTTAACTCTGTTTTCAGTAAATATTGTACTTAAGTGAGTTGTTAAGTCTGCTTCAGTTGGAAGCCTATTTCCAATTTCTTGGATTTTTCCTTCCATAAAATCTTTAAAAAGATATTTCCTTCCTGAAATATATTGATCTTTATTTTGTATAAATAATATAGGAAAATTAATTACAAAATCTGCATATTTTTCAAAATTCATATTTTCGAAAAATAATTTAGGCAAT
>CACEJN010000049.1 GCA_902559935.1 uncultured Pelagibacteraceae bacterium
CCAGCAATTGAAGCAGCATCTTGTAGAGCAGTTCTCACAACTTTAACTGGATCTATAATACCTTTTGCAAACATATCACAATATTCTTCATTTTGAGCATCATAACCGTGAGTTTTTTTCTTTTGCTCTAATAACTTACCAACTACTACTGAACCATCAACACCAGCATTTTTAGTAATTTGTCTAATGGGAGCTTCTAATGCTTTTCTGACCAAATCTACACCTGCTTTTTGGTCATCACCTTTTACTTTTACTTTTTCAAGTTCTTGAGCAGCATAAAGAAGAGCACAACCACCTCCAGTAACAATACCTTCTTCAACAGCAGCTCTAGTTGCGTTTAAAGCATCTTCAACTCTGTCTTTTCTTTCTTTAACTTCAACTTCTGTTGCACCACCAACTTTGATTACTGCAACTCCACCTGCTAATTTAGCAAGTCTCTCTTGAAGTTTTTCTCTATCGTAATCAGATGTAGTCTCCTCAACTTGTTGTTTAATAGAAGCACATCTAGCTTCGATGTCAGATTTTTTACCAGCACCATTAACAATAGTACTATTATCTTTATCTACTTTCACTTTTTTACAAGATCCAAGATCATCAAGTTTAACATTTTCAAGTTTAATACCTAAGTCTTCAGATATAACCTGACCTCCTGTTAAAATTGCAATGTCTTCTAGCATAGCTTTTCTTCTATCTCCAAATCCTGGAGCTTTAACAGCTACAACTTTTAGACCACCTCTTAGTTTGTTTACAACTAAAGTAGCTAAAGCTTCACCTTCAACATCTTCAGAAATAATCATCAGTGGTCTACCAGCTTGGACAACAGCTTCTAAAAGAGGAACCATTGGTTGTAAATTAGTTAATTTCTTTTCATGTAATAAAATAAATGGATTATCTAACTCTGTAGTCATCTTATCACTATTTGTGATAAAGTATGGTGATAGATATCCTCTATCAAACTGCATACCTTCAACTACATCTAATTCAGTCTCAATACCTTTATTTTCTTCAACAGTAATTACTCCTTCGTTTCCAACTTTTTGCATTGCTTTAGCAATCATCGTTCCGATTTCTTTATCACCATTCGCGGAAATTGTACCAACTTGAGCTATCTCATCGCTATCTTTTACTTTTTTTGCAGATGCAACAAGACTTTCTTTTACTGTTTCCACAGCAGCATCAATTCCTCTTTTTACATCCATAGGATTCATTCCCGCTGTAACATACTTAACACCTTCTTTGACAATTGCTTGCGCAAGTATCGTTGCAGTCGTAGTTCCATCACCAGCTTCATCGTTAGTTTTGCTAGCAACTTCTTTAACCATTTGTGCACCCATATTTTCAAATTTATCTTCAAGGTCTATTTCTTTAGCTACAGATACACCATCTTTAGTAATTCTAGGTGCACCATAAGATTTATCCATTACGACATTTCTTCCTTTTGGTCCTAAAGTTACTTTAACAGTGTCAGCTAAGATATTTACACCTCTTATCATCGCCGCTCTTGCTTCAGCATCAAATTTAACAACTTTTGCCATTATTTTTCTCCTTTAAATTAAATTATTTACCTGAAATACCCATAATGTCAGACTCTTTCATTATGCTGTATTCTTTACCATTAATTTTGACTTCAGTTCCTGACCATTTACCAAATAAAACTTTATCACCAACTTTAACATCCATTGGAATTATTTTTCCATCCTCAGTTTTTGCACCACCACCTATAGCAACCACTTTACCTTCTTGAGGTTTTTCTTGCGCTGTGTCAGGGATAATTATTCCTCCAGCAGTTTTTTCACTGCCATCTAATACTTCGATTAAAACTCTGTCATGTAACGGTTTAAACTTCATAAATTCTCCTTAATAAATCTTTATAAATATGAGCCTCATATAGATATTTCACCGCCTATTTCAAGATCAGAAAATCTTTAGGATATTAATATTGCTAGTAAATTCGGGTTTTTATGGTTTATACCTTAAAATATGACCAAAAATTTAGATTTAAATGGCTTAAAATCAATTGCTGATAATTATGATCTTTTTTATATAGACTTATGGGGTGTTGTTCATAATGGGGTTAATCTTCATGAAAAGGCTATAACTGTTTTGAATGAACTTTTAAAAAAAAAGAAAATGTTGGTACTTTTAACAAACGCTCCAAGACCAAATAAAACTGTTCAAAATTTTTTAGAAAAGATGGGCATGGATAAAGTACTCAGAGATCACGTATTTACATCAGGAGAGGCAGCATTGAAATATTTGAAAAAATCTTACCTATCGAAAAAGTTTTACCACATAGGTCCACCTAGAGATTTTGATTTATTTAATTTATTTCAGAAAAATAAGTGTCAAGATATAAGTGATAGTGAATATTTATTGTGTACAGGGTTGTTTGATAATCATGATAAGGATTTAAAATTTTATAAAGATTTACTTCAAAAACATATTACCAAAAAAATGATTTGCACAAATCCAGATTTAATTGTTGATCGTGGTGAAGTTAGAGAGTTGTGTGCAGGTTCTGTTGCAATGGTTTTTGAAAAAATGGGTGGAGAAGTAGTATATTTTGGAAAACCACATCCAGAGGTTTATAATCAGTCAACTG
>CACEJN010000050.1 GCA_902559935.1 uncultured Pelagibacteraceae bacterium
ACAAAGTGGTTCATTTAGAGATAATGAAGTTGTTGATGAACGATTAATGGACTCAGGTGAGCTTGAAAAAGAAAGAGGAATTACAATTTTAGCTAAACCTGCTTCAATAAATTGGAACAGTTCAAGAATAAATATAATCGATACTCCAGGCCACAGAGATTTTGCTGCAGAAGTTGAAAGAGTTTTAAGTATGGCAGACGGAGCACTGTTATTAATTGACTCTGCAGAAGGTGTTATGCCTCAGACAAAATTTGTATTATCTAAAGCACTTAAACAAGGATTGAAGCCAATTGTTGTTATTAATAAATTAGATAAAGCTGATCAAAGAGCTAATGAAGTTTTAGATGAAACATTTGATTTATTTGTAAGCTTAGATGCAAATGAAGAACAATTAGATTTTCCAGTTCTCTATGCAAGTGGAAGATCGGGTTGGGCTGATCATGAAGTTGATGGTCCAAGAGAAAATTTAAATCCTTTGTTAGATTTGATTGTTGATCATGTAAAACCCGCTGAACTTGATAAAACTAAACCTTTTGCAATGTTATCAACGCTACTTTATGCAGATAGTTTTTTAGGAAGAAGTTTAGTTGGAAGAATTACACAAGGTACTGCGAAAGCTAATCAATCTATAAAAGCAATCAATTTAAATGGTGAAAAAGTTGATGAAGGAAAGTTAACAAAAATTTTTAGATATGAAGGAACAAAAAAAGTTCCTATAGATGTTGGTGAAGCTGGAGATATTGTAGTTGTTGCTGGATTAGAAAAAGCAAATGTTGCTGATACAATATGTGACATGGAGGTTGCTGAGCCTATCCCTGCTACTCCTATAGATCCTCCCACAATGTCAATTACAATTACTGTAAACACTTCTCCTTTAGCTGGAACTGAGGGTAAAAAATTAACCAGCACGCAAATTAGAGATAGATTAGTTCAAGAAGCTCAAAATAACGTTGGAATTACATTTTCTGAAAACGAGGGAAAAGACTCCTTTGTTGTTAGTGGTAGAGGTGAGTTAATGTTGGAAATTCTTTTAACTCAAATGCGAAGAGAAGGTTTTGAAATGACAGTAAGTCCTCCAAAAGTTTTATATAAAACTGATGAAAGTGGAAATAAACTTGAGCCAGTTGAGGAAATTACTATGGATCTTGATGAAGAACATTCATCAAAAGTGATAGATTCTATGAACAGAAGAAAAGGTAAACTTATAGAATTAAAAGATACTGGAACTAATAAAAAAAGATTAATTTTTCATGCGCCTACCAGAGGCTTAATGGGGTACACAAGTAAGTTTCTTACACTTACAAAAGGAAATGGAGTGATCAACAGAATATTCCATAGCTACGGTCCTTTTGAAGGAGAAATGGAAGGTAGAAGAAATGGAGCCTTAATCTCCATGGAACAAGGAAAAGCAGTTGCATTCGCGATATTTAACCTACAAGCAAGAGGAGAGATGTTTGTAACTCATAATGATGCTGTTTATCCTGGAATGATAGTTGGTCTTTCACCTAAACCAGGTGATATGATTATTAATGTAATGAAGGGTAAAAAATTGACCAATATGAGAACTCAAGGTACTGATGAAAATGTTGTGCTCACACCCGTCAGAACAATGTCCATTGCCGAACAATTAAGTATGCTAAATACTGATGAAGCTTTAGAGATAACTCCAGACTCTTGTAGATTGAGAAAAGCAATTCTAGATCCACACGAAAGAAAAAAAAGCGAAAAAGCTATAGCAGCAGCTTAATCAAAAGTTTTATCAACTAAATAAAGTCCTAACGCAACGCAAGGACCTATGCCAAATGCGAACAATAAAGTTCCAATCCCTACTGTTCCTCCTAAATACCATCCAATACTAACAACTGAAATTTCTAATGTTCCTCTTACAACAGCTATAGGAAAATTAGTTAATTTTTGTAATCCTATCATAAGCCCATCTCTAGGACCGGCTCCTAAATTTGATACCAAATAAATACCCCCACCTATTCCAACCATGATAACAGAAATTACAGCTAATAATAATTGATGAATATAATTTGATGGTGTTGGAACATACTTGATACAAAGATCAATCATAATTGCAATAATCAAAGCATTAAATATTGTACCCATCCCTGGTTTTTGTCCAAGAGGTATCCATAAAATTAAAACAGCAATACTTATTAATAATGTGATAGTTCCAATACTTAAATTAACATTTAACGAAATACCTTGGGCTAAAACACTCCAAGGAGAGGCTCCAGTAAATGAAACAATTAACAATCCCTCACCTAATCCAAATAAAGATAAACCAAAACATAAGAAAAAAA
>CACEJN010000051.1 GCA_902559935.1 uncultured Pelagibacteraceae bacterium
AGCCCATGAAAATAAATATTCAGCGGGTAAATATTAAGATTTGTAAGTAAAATACCAGTTAACACTAAAAGTGTACTGATCCACTTTAGATATTTTTTTAAAAATGACATTCAAAATTTATATGAATGTTTTGTTAAAGATTTATTACAATAAACTTTAATGTGATTTAATTTTTTTGAAGTTCGTAGATAGAAATATAATGTTTCTTCTTAGGGAGTGGGATTATGGTTGGAACTTTAGTCAATCTTGGTTTTATTGATTTATTTCCAACAATTATATTTTTGTCATAATTTTCCAAATCAACCTCAGGATGAGGATTTCCATCATTGATTAATGGCCACGCATCACAAGCTCTATAACCAAATAAAATTAAGGGTCTTGAATTATTCATTTGATTGTGTCCAGACCCATGAACTGATCTACAATGAAAAAATACTACTGTTCCGGCTGTTCCAGTTATGGAAACACTATCTTTAGTTCCTATTTTATCTTTCTTAGTATCTATCTTCCCAACAAAATAATTTTCTTTGCTGTGGTGGCTGTACAATTTCTTTTTGTGTGAATTTTTTATTATTTTAAGAGGCCCATTTTTTTCATAGCAATCATCTAAATATATACCAACTGTAATTAAATCATCGTTTGTATGAGGGTAAAAAGCCCAATCTTGGTGCCATCCAATTTCACTGCCTTTTTTCTTATTCGGAAGCTTAAAATTTAACTTACCAAGATGAAATCTAACTGTTCCGCCTAACAATTTTTTAGCAATGGATATAATCTTTTTATCTCTTGATAATTCATAGAAAACTTTATGCCTGTTCTGAGGATTATTTAGTCTTAGAATTTCTTTATTTTTTGATGAGCCTGAATTGTATACAAAATGGTAATTATCGTAGGACTGGGTCCCATTTGCACCATTACCTTTTTTTCTTTTTTTTTCTTTTGAAATTACTTCATTAACAATTTTATTAATTTTATTTATCTTTGTTTGAGAAATAAGATTTTCTTTAACAAGAAAGCCATTTTTTTTAAATAAATTAAAATCATTCATAAAGTTAGATTATGAAAGAAAATAAATCTTCTTTAAAATAAATACAATGTTTTTTGTGAGATTAAATAACAGTAATAATTATTTGTTAATCCGAGAATTTAAAAAAATTCCCGGATTAAACCTAATTTTTAATTAACAACCTTTGAAAGATGCAGACATATTTCTAATTAAATTGAAATATAAGTCTTTTCCTGGGTCTAATGTTGCACCTAGAGGATCAACAACACCAGTTTTAATCTTCATATCTTTTGCAACTGCATTGATAATATCAGGATTAAACTGAGGCTCTGAGAATACACAAGCTACTTTATCATGCTCAATTATTTCTCTAATTTCAGCTAGTTGTTCTGCACCTGGCATAACATCAGTATTGACTGTAAATGCACCCAAAATATTTACATTATATCTTTCTTCAAAATATTGGTAAGCATCGTGAAATACTATAGAAGCAGTACTCTTACTTAATTCAGCTTTAACATCTTTATTAAGTTTATCGATTTCTTTAAGTGCTTTTTTTAAGTTACTTTTATATTTAGATGCATTTTTAGCATCGTTTTCTATTAAATGCTCAACCATTTCATTTAAGATTACTTTAGCATTCATTGGATCCAACCATATGTGTGGATCAAATTCACCGTGTGCATGACCTTCGTGTCCATCGTGATCATCATGGTCATCGTGACCATCCTTTTTACCGTGATCATCATGGTCATGATCGTCGTGGTCATCTTCTTTTTTACCGTGATCATCATGGTCGTCGTGACCGTGATCATCATGATCATCAAAAATATTTCTTTCTCTAAACTTTAATACATTTAATCCTTTAATTTCCATCAATTCGATTTTCTCAGCTTTTTTAGCAATTGAACTCAATGGTTTTTCTAAAAAACTTTCTAGATCTTCACCAACCCAAAATATTAAGTCAGCATTTTGAAGCATTTTTGCGTGAGATGGTTTCAATGCAAATCCATGTGGAGATGCGTATCCGTCTACAATTAAATCAGGTTTAGCAACACCATCCATTAAATAACTGGCTAATGAATGTATTGGTTTAATTGATGTAACCACTTTTATTTCAGCATTTGCTGGTGTAAAGAATGTTAAGATTGATAAAATTGAAAGTAAAAAGGGTATTTTTTTGATATTTTTCATAATATGTATTTTAATTGGTTGTTATAAT
>CACEJN010000052.1 GCA_902559935.1 uncultured Pelagibacteraceae bacterium
TTTACTTATATTTTCATTAATATTTTTAGTAGCAAAAATTTCTTTATAAGCTTCGCTTAAGCCTAAGATATCCTTATTTTCAAATTTGGCTCTTCTTAGCCCTATTAAGTTCAGTCCTTGCAATGAATTTCTATTTCCTGTTGATAATCCATAAGGAATCACGTCGTGTAATACACCTGTCATTCCACCAATCATAGCCATTTTTCCAATTCTGGTGAATTGCTGAACAGCAGAGTTACCACCAATAATTACATTATCCTCAATGATTGCATGACCACCTAAAGGAACATTGTTTGCAATTATTACATTATTTCCAACTTGGCAATCATGAGCAATATGTGATGAAATCATAAATAAACAGTTATCTCCAATTACTGTTTTACCGCCGCCACCGACTGTTCCAGGATTTATAGTTACATATTCTCTAATTTTATTATTATCGCCAATTACTAAATTTGTAAGTTCACCATTATATTTCAAGTCTTGTGGATCGTTAATTGAAACAAAAGGATAAATCTTGTTTCCCTTTCCAATTTTGGCACTTGCAGAAATATTTACATGCGAATGAATAATAGTGTGATCACCAATTTCTACATTAGGGCCAATGACACAATATGGACCAATCTTAACATTTGATGCTATTTTTGCTTTTGAGTCAATTATTGCAGTTTTGTGAATCATTTATTTTCCTTAATAAATCTTTTTAAATCTTTAGCTGGATACCCTATAACTTTAGAGTTATCAGGTATATCTTTGATCACTCCTGAACCACCACCTATTTGAACATTGTTTCCTACTTTCAAATGTCCAGATATTCCTGCTTGTCCGCCAATCATAACATTATTTCCTAAGGTAGAGCTACCAGCAAAACCAACCTGTCCAGCAATGATACAATTATCACCAATTTTGTTATTGTGAGCTATATGAACTTGATTGTCTAAGAAAGTATTTTTGCCAATTATAGTATTTGATAAAGAACCTCTATCAATTGTTGAGCCACAACCAATCTCACAATTATCTTCAATTATTACAATACCAATATGAGGATAACGTATATTTCCATCCTTGCTTGGGAAAAAACCAAATCCTTTTTTTCCAACAACACATCCATCTAAAATTGAAACATTGTTTTTAATTAATGTATTTCGAATAATAACGTTAGACCCTATTGAGCAATTATCACCAATAACAACATTGCTTTCAATAATTGTATTGTGACCAATTGAACAATTTGATCCAATTTTAACATTTTTTCCAAGTAATATATTTTGACCATGATTTACAGAATTATTATATGAAGTTTTTTCAATATTTAGGATATTAGCATCAAAATCATCAGAAATAGCATCAGGATAGAACATTGTGGTAATCATTGCGGTTGATATGAGAACATTATCAACTTCTATTGGTTTGCAAGTATCAGGTAATTTATTTGATAAATTTTTTGTTGTAATACAAAAAGCTGCTTTCGTTTTTGAAGCAGCTAATTCATATTTTTTAGAATGAAAAAATGTAATATCTTTATTCGATGCGTTAACAAGATCTTTAATATCAAAAATATTTATTCCACTAAATTCAGATTTATTTTGAAAATTGATCTGAGATAAAATCTCTTCAATTTTTTTTGGACCTCTGTTTTCAAAAAAAGGATTAAACATTAATTGTTTTTTATCAAAACAATTATTAAATACTTATCAATAAATATTACTAATTATTTTCGATCTACAATTGATGCTGACCATTGAGCATCAGCCATTTTTTTACCTTCAACAAATGCTTCACCTTTATATTTCCACACTCTACCATGAGATCTGATTGCTTCTATATTAAGCTCTAATTTACAATCAGGTATTACCGGATTTCTAAATCTAGCTTTTTCAACACTCATTAAAAAAACTAATTTATTTTCATATTCTTTTTTATCTATACCTGAAGCTGTTAAAGCAGCAGCAGCCTGACCAAATGCTTCAACAATTAAAACACCAGGCATTACAGGTTGATCTGGAAAATGTCCTTGAACATAAAAACTATCTTTTCTTACATTCACAATAGCTGTCGCAG